>NZ_JAJJIB010000020.1:0-43113 GCF_020905435.1 Microbacterium sp. F2E
CGACGCTCCTCGCGCTCCGGACTGATAGCCATGGTCTCCATGATGTTCTCCTTCGAGATGAACCTCACCCCTTACACAGACCATCTGATACCCCCCTGCTCACCACCCAACGACGCGCCCGCCGGGGCCGGCCAAGGCTGCGCGAGCTCGCGCAACGCCGCGACATCGACGCGCGCGTATCCCGCGGTCGTCAGCGGCGTCGCGTGGCGCAACACTTGACCGATCGCGTTCAGCGGGACGACAGCTGCGACCATCTGCTCACCGAGGGTGTGCCGCAGCCGGTGCGGTCCGAGCCGTTCCAGGCCCGCCCGGTCGCAGGCGCGTTCGACGATCCCGCCGACCGCTTCCCGTGTCAGCGGACGCAGTGGTGCCCGGTCCGCGGCGAACACCTCCCGGAACCCGGCGTCGGCGGGGCGCGCGCCCCGCAGGTAGGCCACGATCGCTTCGCCGACCTCGTGCGGCAACGGAAGATGCTCGTCACGGTTGCCCTTCCCGCGCACCAGCAGGACCCCGCGTCGCCAGTCGAGGTCGTCCAACCTCAGCCGAGCGACCTCGACCGCGCGCAGCCCGAGACGGGCCAGCAGCAACAGCACCGCATAATCACGCACTCCCGCGCCGGTGTCCCGGTCGCAGTGGGCCAGCAGCGCTGTCACGTCGTCGCGGCTGACGCCGACCGGCAGCCTCGACGGCTGCGGGTGGCGGATCACCAGTGTCGCCGCCGACAGGTCGTGGCTCGTGATGCCAGCGATGAACCAGAACCGCAGCAGCGAACGCAGCGTGTATCCAAACGCCTTCACCGACACCGGCCTGCGCGAAGTTCCCTCGTCCAGCAGCGCCCGTGTCACCCCCGCCGCAGTCAGCGCATCGACACCTGCGGCGGGAACATGAGTTGCCCAGAACCGGCGTGCCCGGGCCATGTTCGCCGCAATCGTCGAGTCCGCCAGACGGCGCTCCTCACGCAGATACTCCCCGAAGCGGACCAGCTCCACCGGATCAGTGGGCACCCGGACCACGGCCGACGCAGCGGGGACCGCTCCCTCCCCAGCGAGCCAGACCAACAGCGGCCCGAGAGCCTTCCGCGAGAACAATCCCGTGTGCGAGCGGCGCCGCTCCGCGAGAAACAACTCGACCTGCCCCGGCGTCAACGAGCCCGCGTCCGTGCCCTGCGCCTGAAGCCACCGGCTCAGATGCGCCAGCAGACGCAACTGGTTCATCAACGACTTCTGTGTGAACCCCCGTCGCACCAGCTCGTCCTCGAACGGGACGGCGACGCCCTCCAGCGGGCCGGTGACCAGCACACCTCGACCGTCGATCTCGATCCTGACCATGATCAACTCCTGTCTCCTCAACTTGAGGAGACCAGCCGATCAGCACCGCCTGATTATGCCGACAACCGGAGCCCGCCCACCGCCGCTGACCTGGACCGTCCGAGCATCATCGGCATAACCACGACCACGGCATAACAGCAGACGATGCAGACATCGGCGACACCACGGTTGCGCAGCTCCGTGAGCATGTTCATCCACTGCTTCGCGCCCTCCCCGCCGGTCGGTCCCATCCACAACCCGAGAACGTCACGGTGACCCTCGAGATCGATGCCGACAGCGACGTAGACAGGCCGGTTGGCGACCTGCCCGCCGCGGACCTTGATCACGAGCGCGTCGATCAGAACCACGGGATAGACGACGTCCAGCGGACGGGCTTGCCATTCCTGCATGTCGCCGAGCACCTTGTCGGTCACCGTCGACACCAGATCACGAGAGACGTCTGATCCGTAGAGATCGGAGAGGTGCTTGGCGATATCGCTTTTGCTTGCCGGCGGCGGCGCAATAGGAGCGGCCATGCGCCCCGCACTCGAGACCAGCGCAGAGACGGTAACGAATCCCATTCCCTGCAACCTGAGGCTCGTATGGGACCGCTCTGAGCAGACGTTTCAGGCCGTCTACGAAGACTCGGCGATGATCAGCTATACGCCTACGTACGGTCGCGTGGCGAACCTCTCCTGCACGGATGCCGAGATGCTCGAGTGGCAGGGCCAGCGGGAAGCGGACGGCCAGGACTCAGACGTCTGCCGCCCTGTGCTCCAGAGCGACGTCGCGGGCAACGCGTACCCGATCGGCTGCGCCAGCCCGACGATGGTGGTGACCGGTGAGCCTCGCTGAGTCCGTCGCCGCCCGACTGCGGAGCCCGGAGTTCGACTCGTGGATGGCCGGCGCGGCGAGAACCGGATACTGCTCCAATCCGGTGCGGCTCTCCGGCTCGTCGTCGACACTGCATCCCGGAACCGGTGAAGTGCTCAGCGAATTCAGCAGCACCTCCCAGCCGGACGGGCTGACGTACACCCGCTGCGGCAACCGTCGATCCCGTCGGTGCGAGTCCTGCAGTCACGAATACAAGGGCGACACGTGGCACATGATCATGGCGGGTGCAGCCGGTGGGATGAAGGGTGTTCCGGAGCGAATCGCCGAGCATCCGATGGTCTTCGTCACGTTGACCGCGCCATCGTTCGGCACGGTGCACTCGACCTCACGCTCACGCATTCATGGCACCTGCGAGCATGGTCGCCCTCGAGGCTGCCGCTGTGGTCATGAACCGGGGGATCTGCTGCTGGGCGACCCGATGTGCGACGACTGCTACGACTACGAGGCGCACATCGTGTGGCAGTACTTCGCTCCAGAGCTCTGGCGACGGTTCACGATCCAGCTTCGTCGCAGTCTCGCGCACGAGCTCGGCCTCACCCAACGAGCCGCAGCCGAGATCGTACGGGTGCAGTTCGCCAAGGTCGCGGAGTTCCAGCGACGGGGCGCCGTGCATTTCCACGCGATCATTCGACTCGACGGTGTCAGCCTGGATGAAGAGTTCCCAGCCGCTCCGCGCGAGGTGACGGAGGTGCACCTGAGTGCCGCTATCCGATCAGCGGTACGTCTTGTCGCCTACGCCGCCCCGCCGCTCACGTCTGGTGCTGAGCCACGCACGTTGCGATGGGGTGCTCAGATCGACGTCCAACCGATCGTGCGGCGCGACGGGCTCGACGGAACGCTCTCCGACCGGGCCGTGGCTGCATACATCGCGAAGTACGCGACCAAGGCGACGGAAGACCTTGATGGCGGCGTCGGCGCACGGATGCACATTCGCAGGCTCAAGGAAATCTCGACCCGGATGGGTGAAACCGGCGACGCGGATGGCCCATATGCGCTGCTGCCCAAGTGGGCTCACATGCTCGGCTTCCGAGGTCACTTCTCCTCGAAGTCGCGTCGCTACTCCGTCACTCTCGGGTCCCTTCGCGGCGCTCGTCAGCGGTGGAGACTCGACCGCATTGTCGAGCGCGCCCAGAGCGACGGGCACGACGTTGAAGAGGTGCTCGTCATCGGTTCGTGGAGCTTCGCAGGCATGGGATGGCGATCCGACGGCGACCGGTCGCTCGCGACCGAAGCGGCTCGAGCTGCGCGGGAATGGCGGGACGGGCGACGGGTCCGTTTCGAAGACGAGAAAGGGGAGAAGGATGCGCAACGCAACTGAACTCGTGGACGAGCGAGCCGACGTCGATCCGTTGAGATCGACAAGTACATGACGAGGAGGGAGGTCGCCGAGCGCTGCCGCGTTCCGCTCTCCACGTTCGACTCGCTGAGGCGACAGGCACGCGTGCCATTTCCGGATGCTCACGTGGGCAAGCACATGCTGTGGCGGACATCGACGATCGAAGCGTTCCTGGATGCTGGAGGCACTCGTGTCCTCTCATAGCTCGCGGATCGATCCAAAGACCCGAAAACCACTGCCTGAGGGCATCCGCTACCGCGCCGATCGGAACAAGTATCAGGTGCGTGTGTGGGCCGTCGGCATGAACGGCGAGGACCGCGAACGCAGCTTCCTCGTCGACACGCTTGCAGAGGCGAAGAAGGTCCGCAGCGAAGCGCGTTTGACCGTTCGCCCCGAAGGCGGGATGACACTCAACGCCTGGCACACGAGGTACTGGCCGGTCCTCACGGAAGGGATCCGCCCCGCGACCGAAGCGGCGTATGAACGGGGATGGCGCCTTCGGGTGCAGCCCTGGCTCGGGCATCGCCGGATTGAGACGATCTCGGTCTCCGACATAGACGGAGCCATCGCTGAGTGGAGCGGGTCAGCCTCGACTCGTAATGACGCTCTCGCGCTGCTCAGCCGTCTGCTGGAAGGTGCAGCTCGAGCAGGAATCATCGTCGCGAATCCTGTCCGTCTGGCGCGCAGGCCGCGGCCTGAGCGAGCGGAGAGCGTTCGATCCCGAGCGCTGAACACGGCTGAGGTCACGGTGATGCTCGACTTCGTCGGCGAAGGCCCGCATCGTGACTATCTTGCGGCGCTGGTCTACACCGGGATGCGCGCGGGAGAGGCCAGTGCACTGCGAGTGAGCGACGTCGATCTCGATCACGGCGTCATTAACGTGCGGCGGAGCTTCTCGCCTGCGGGTGGGGGCAAGGTGAGAGAACAGTCGCCGAAAAGCCACAAGGAGCGCACCGTTCCGCTTCCGGCGGCGCTGCGCCCGATCCTGATGCGACGCCTGGATGGCCTCGGCCGGAATGAGCTCGTCTTCACCGGTGCTCGGGGCGGCAGGCTCAACCCCTCGAACGTTCGGCGGGCCGTCGACTGGGATGGGCTGCGGTCCAGGCTCGAGCGTCCGGACCTGCGCATCCATGATCCTCGCCACACACTCGCGACGCTGCTGTTCGACGCAGGGGCGGCCGCGAACGACGTCCAGGCCATCCTCGGGCACTCGTCGATGCAGGTGACCGAGAAGTACAGCCGCGCGCGGTCGGATGCCGCCGTGCGAGCGAACGGTGCACTTGACCGCCTGCTGGGCGGAACCCGAGCAGAAGCGACTGAAGGAGAGAAACGATGAACATGAACGTTGGCCCCTACCGGTACACGAGTCTCACGGCCGCGATCGGCGATCGGACCTCACCCCTGCGACAGCTGCTGGCCGCGGAGTTCCCGAACACGCGCCTGATTCAGGCCGAGTATCGTGCTGCGCGACCGACCCTCCGCGTCGAAGGCGGATCATCGAATCCGGGCACGCTGGGCGGAGCATTCGACTACGTCATGCGGTTCCGGCTGGATCCCTCCTACAGCGCCGACATCGCACGGTTGGCTTTCCTTGGCGACGAGGATGACCTCGCCAACATCGACGCAGTGATCGTGGCAGCTCAGGTCGCGCAGTCGATCGGGGATCACTCAACTGTCTTCCGGGCGTCGTGGGCGCTGTCGCTGCTCACCGAGGTCTACAGGATCGGGCTTGCCGGGGGATCGCCGCTGGCCGCGCTGCGTAAAGACGCCACGTTCGATGCCATGCACCTGCTTGACCTGGCCCCGGAGGACGCGATCCGCCAGCTGGGCTCCCTCGCCACGGTTGCCGAGACGGCGCTGATTCCGAACGTCGTGGGACCGTTCCGGATCGGGCCAATCTTCGACGGATCTGCATTGTGCGCTGCGGACGCCGACATCATTGCGGGCGATCTGCTCCTCGATCTCAAGACGAGGCTCGGTGACAAGGTCAAGAGGGCTGGCGGACGCTCGGACACCTTGCGGATCCAGGACCTTCTGCAGCTGGTCGGCTATGCGCTCTTCGATCGCTCCGACGCTTACGGCATCGCACGAGTGGGCATTTACTCGGCCAGGTTTGGACACATGATCGTGTGGGACCTCGACGAGATGCTCGAGAAGCTCGCAGGGCGGCCCGTCGATCTCAGCGATATGCGGGAACGAGTCTGGGCGGTTCTTGGAGGAGACTCCGATGACGAGTGAGAATCGGCCTGCGGGTGCAGCAATCGACATGAAGCAGGCGCTGATGGTCTGTGCGCTCGAGGAGTATCGAACGTTGCTGCTCGGCAATCAGGAGACCGCGGTGTCGGCCACCGAAGCCGCGTACTTTGATCAGATGATCGAGCTCGTTGATGAGATGCTCCGCGACCTGAACGCGGACGGCCGATAGGGGCGCTGCCATGGTGCAGATCGAGTTTCGCGAACGGATCGTCGGCAGCGCCGTGCGCCGCGTGGTTGGAACGCTGACCGTGATTGCGGAACTCAACACCTACACGGTCTCCGGCAGCCTTCCGCTGGAGGAGCTCCCGATTCTCGACCGCGTGATGCCCGGCGCGCGCCTGTGGCTCCACGACGATCCATCGCGATGGGCACACAAGTGCCGCCGGCTGTTCCGCAGCGGATACGTCGTCGCGGTTCAGGTTGACTCGGCTGACTCCTGATGCCGTGCCACCTGGCTTGGCGATGCTCTACTGAGCCTCTCCAGGAGCGCCGCCCCCGACGGCTCTCGGCTTCTTTGGGCAAGCGGATCGAGAAGCTCTCGCAGTCGAGTCGGACGCAGCAGAATCCCTCGTTGAACCGCCTGCGCGACGGCATCGGATACGAGCGAGAGATCCTCCCACGATTCGACGAGGTCCGCGATCGTCCGTTCGACGGTCATGGACGGCATGCCGTCGACGAACACGGTGTCTTCGGCCTCCAGCGAGCGGATCCGGGTTCGAACCCCGTCGATCCTCGTGGTCCGTCGAGTGGTGGCGACGAACTCGGATGCTCCAGGGAACCAGTCGCCGATCTCGTGCAGCGCCGCTGCCGACCTCCCCGCTGCGACCAGGGATGCCGTGCCGCCGAGAGCGAGCCAGTGCACTCTGATGGTGTCGATCTCGAGCATGGCCGCCGGTGTGCCGGCCATCCGGTAGACCCCTTGCGCGAGACGCTCGAGGGCACCGGATGCTGTGAGGCTCGAGAGGGTCTTGCGAGAGACACCGACCTCGGCGGCTTGCGCCGTCGTGACCATTCCCCAGCGTCCGGCCGCGATCGTGCCGAGCTTTGCAATGGTGGAACCAGCCATACAGCATTTGTACCCTGAATAATGGACAAAAGCTGTCATCTTTCGGCCTGTCGCGTTGGTCGGTGTCGGCTGACGGACCTAGATTTGGACTGTGCCTTTCCGTCCCGCTGACCGCGTCTACGTCGACGAATCGAAAGCGCGGGGCTACTACGTCGTTGCGACGGCCGCGGTGGTCGGTGATGTGCAAGCAGCCGAACGAGTGTTGCGTGGGCTCCTCAAACCAGGACAGCGGCGAATCCACTTCAAGAGCGAGAGCGACAGCCGGCGGCGTCTGATCCTGTCCCGTATGTGTGCTCTTGATGTTCGTGTGTCCGTGTGGGTTGTGAAGCATCGCGCGGACAAGGACGCCCGCCCGTTGTCTTTTAGTGCGCTAATCGGCGAGGCCGCGCGTGATGGCATCGATCAGATGATCATCGAGCGCGACGAATCCGTGGAGCGGGCCGATCGCCGTTTGATCGCTGAGATCCTGCGTCGCGAGGGAACTGCAGGCTTCCGGTATCTGCATGCCGCTCCGCATGAGTATCCGCTGCTCTGGGTGAGCGACGCCGTAGCCTGGTGCTACTCGAGCGGGGGAGACTGGATCCGGCGCGTGGAGAGTCTCGTCGAGACCCGCGTCACGCGGCTTTAGAAACACGTGAGCCTGGCTCGTCGTACCGTCCGGAAGACTGCCAGGCTCCGAGGGCTACTGCCCGCCGTGCTTCAAGTGTACCTCGAACACGCGCTTAAATGGCTGGCGATTAGGCAGCTAAATCTGTGCGCCAGGGGGAGCGGGGCACTTCGCTACCGGCACAAAACCGGCACAACGCCTCCGACGGCCCGCTTCAGTGTGTTCTTCGTCTCGCTGCGATCGCTCCGCAACCGGGCCTTTCGGGAGGCTCAAAGACCCAGGAGGCTTGGCTCAGAAACTGTCCCTCACCAGGGCAAAGCAAAACCCCCGCCATGTAGAAGCTAGGCGAGGGTTTCTGGGACCGTTGTAACGACGGTCCGTGTGGCTCCGACGGGCGTCGATCCCGTGACCTCACGATTTTCAGTTGTATTCGCGGGGTCGGTTGGTGCTTACGAGTGCTCGTTCGCCGCGTGATTTCGCGGAAGTGGTGCTCGTTGGTGGGGGCTGGTCGTGGGTATTTTCAGCCGGGTTCCCGGCCCGGGACCGGCCCAGAGTGGTTCACTCGTCGGCGGCGCTGTAGTCGCGCAACGCGAGGAAATCCACCTCGTTCAGGAAGTGACAGAAGGGCAAGTGGCGGGGCGGGGTCTGGCGGAGAAAGTCAGCGAACCAGAGAGGCTTTGCACCGCTCCAGGTTGCAATTTCGAGCTTGGCCAGATGCCGTCGGAACACGAGCTCGAGCGCCGGCAACAGGTCCGTGTCTCCGCTGAAGACGATTGCGACATCGAACGCTCCGTCCAGAGCGCCCTCGGTGAGTCCAACTGCCAGAGCGACATCGATGCCCTTCTCGCGCGCAGTGAAAGTGCCGTCGTCCCAGAAGTCGTACTTGAGGTCTCGCCGTATGACATGGACTCGTTCGTCTTCAGACCAGGCCTCCGCCTGCAGGTCGTTCGAACTGGCGGGCTTCGGCTGATGCTCGGGAACGGGCCTTCCACGGAAGACCCACACGTCAGTGAGCTCACCGGCGAAGCGTCGTTTGGAGACGAGCGCTTCCGCGACCTTCAGCGGATCGAGCACCGTCTCGTACTTCGGCTGGCCGACCCCACCGAAGAGACCGTGCCCGGTGCGATGCGCGTTCTCGTAGTCGATGAACACTGCAACCCGATCAGCCATGATCCACCCCTGGTAAAAAAAGCCCCACCAATCCGCGAGGACGGTGGGGAGCAATGCCTCATTTCTACCAGACGAACCTGGGAGCGCGTCAAGTTGGCTCTGTGATCGGTGGCAGGGCGTCACGGCGTGGAGGGGGCAGTCGAGTGAGTCTGTCGAGAGCGGCTCGGGGCCTCGACGATCGCCGACTTCTCGGGTATACAGGACTCTAGGCGGGAGCGTGCGAAATCGAAGCGAGTGTCCGAGCCTGTCGATAGCTTCAAGACGAACACAGTTAGATGAGTTGAGGGCCAATCTGAATGACTAATACGGCAAGCGAGACGACCTCGGGTGTCGCCGCGGACTCGGAGCCTGTCGCAGGCGCCGCAAATCTCGGCTCTGTATCAATCGGTCAGCTCGAGGACTGGCAGCCGTTGCTGGCCGATCCGACCTTGTCCTTCACCGCCGGCGACGCGCGCTCCACCGGCCTTCCGGACAACTCCGTTGACATGATCGTGACTTCGCCACCGTACTGGAACAAGCGCGACTACGGTCACGATGACCAGATCGGCCTCGAAGCTACCGCTGAGGCTTACGTCGGTTCCATCCTCGACTGTCTCGATGAGTGGAAGCGCGTCCTTCGTCCGCACGGTTCGGTGTTCCTCAACGTCGGGGACACCTATCACAACAAGTCGCTCCTCGGGATCCCCGGACGAATCGAGTGGGATGCGGTCAATAAGGGCGGTTGGCTAGTTCGCAACAGGATCATCTGGGCGAAAGACTCTGGGATGCCCGACCCGGTCAAGAACCGGCTAGCCAATCGTCACGAGTACGTCATCCATCTGACGTACAAGCCGAGCTACTACTACGACCTTGTCGGGTACTCAGAAGTCGTCGGCAACGGCGCCAATCCGGGCGACGTGTGGACGATCAACCCGGAACGCAACATGGGCGCTCACCTGGCTCCGTACCCCAAAGAGCTTGTGCGTCGCGCGATTCTTCTGGGGGCGCCGCAGCAGGTGTGCGAGACGTGTGGAGTGCCCCGGCAGCGAGTGATTGAACGGACTTCCGAACTAGATCCCAACCGCCCGCAGGCGAAGCGAGCGATGGAGCTCGCCAGAGAGCACGGCCTGACTGACGCCCATATCCGAGCGATTCAAGCGTTCGGGGTCTCGGACGTCGGCAAGGCGACGAAGTTCCAGAACGGTACCGGCCGAAACACCGCGGAGGTGCAGAGGCTCGCGGCCGAGGCGAAGGAGGCCCTCGGCGGGTACTTTCGCGAGTTCACCTTCGCGAAGAAGCGCACGGTCGGTTGGACCGACTGTGGGCATAACACTCCCGCAAGAGGCATTGTCCTAGACCCATTCGCGGGTACCGGAACTACACTGAAAACGGCGGTCGCCGAGGGGCGGGACGCTATCGGAGTTGACCTCGTGCCATTGATGAATCAGCCTGAGATCGGGGCGTCGGAGCCTTCGAGGCGAGCAAGGTAGGCAACTACCTCAGCCATATCTTCCAGCGACGCGTCCATAGTTTCGTCGAGTGACAGATCGAGGCGATAGTCGTACACATCGATGGTCCGGACTCGTCCAACGTAGACGAGCCCCTTCTTGCCTCGAATCCAGGGGTGGATCAGCAGTGCGAACGGTAGGTCATACCGCAACGCATAAGTGACGGCTTGCTCAACTTCTCCGCGTTCTGGAAGCGTATCGATCGTGTGTGACCTCTGGCCGTGTGCCGTGTTCTTGACCTCCGCGATTAACAGCGCCTTGCCGTCGGGTCGAGCGACAACTATGTCGGGTTGAGCTTTTCCAGCGTCAGTGGTGGCCAGCGCTTCGAGTGCGCTGCCGCGCACATGAGGAAGCTCGTCGGGCACGTCGTAGAAATCAACGCGCCCCTCCGTATTGCCGTCGAGCACTGAGGCTAACCATGACCGCGCTGCCGCGGCTCGCACGAGACTCACCCGGACAAAGCTCTCAAAGAGCTGGTTTGTGTCTATGAGCATGGACCCCAGTTGCACATCGTCCCCATCGAGCTCCAGGGCTAGACCTACTCCGCGCACAATGAGCACCGAAAGGTCCAAGACCCTTCTGTAGTACGACCGTGAGTCTGGGAGCGGATTGAGCCCAGCGACTTGAGGGTCAGCCAAGAACAGGTGGTATTCGTCGTACGGCACCGCATCGAAAGCCATTAGCAGCCCGGAGAGTTTCGCTAGCCTCGTCCGATCGCCTTTGCGGGGGTGGTCGCGCTGCTGTTTCAGATGCGTGTGGACAATCTCCATAGCGGCCTTGATGCAGCGATTCTCAGGAGTATCGATGGTGCGCTCGAACCACGAGAATGAGGCGCGGTTCGGAATCCCGCGCGCTGCATGTCGTTGCACCGTCTGTGTCATGTTGATACGACCGTGGGGGTAGTGACCCTCGGCGGTCATATCGCGATACTCGCGAATCATCCCCGCATCGAGAACCTCATCGACGTACTCGATCAGCGCATCTGTGTACACCCTCATCGCCCAGTCGTCGGCAGTGCCCCGCCCTGAGTAGTCGCGGAACGCGGACAAAGCCATCACCGAATGGCCTGTGTCGATGACCATGCGCGTGAGGTTTCCGATTGGCACACGCGGCTTGACCCGCACGACCAACCGATCGTTGATGGGGATTACGCCGACGTAGGAAGTGGCTTGGAGGCGCAACTGCCCCTTCTGGAACGACGCGCGGAGGACATCACGGTTGTCGATCTCCGAGTTGAAGACGGTCTGGTGCCCGTCGCCCACCCATAGATCGGGATCAACGTCGATGTGATCGTACTCAGCGCACTCGACGACGGTCAGTTGGTCCGTCTGTGGTGCCACGGCTAGGCTCCGGGCCCCGTTTCGACAGCGATATCGGTGTCTAGGACGACGTCAGCGCGGACGAACATGTTTCGCCACGCCGCCTCGAGATCGTTGCGAGTGCTTTCGTCTCTTCGGAACGCGCGCTGCACAAGGTAACGAAGCTGGTAGCTCCAGACATCGTCCAGCGAGTTCTCGTCGGAAGCGCTCGAGAAGTACGCATGGCCGACCGCTGCAGCGGGATTCTTCTGAGCGTGGCTATTGATGCGGGAGAACCACCCGATCAGCTTTTGCCGCAGTGTGGCTTCCATCCCGCTCGCCGTTAGCATCTCGGCCAGCAGATCCTTGTCGGGGTCCATCGTGATCTTGGCAAATCGGCGTTCGAACGCTGCATCCACTTCGTCAACGCCGCGATCGAACGGGTTCATCGTGGCGAGGATTACCAGGTTCGACGGGACTCTGATGGAGAGCCCGTTGGCAAGGGTGAAGGTGAGCTCCCTTTTCGTCCGTTCCACATACGTCAGAGCCTCCCCGAAGACTCGCCCGACGTCGGCCCTTGAGAGCTCATCGATGACCAGTACGTAGGTGTGCTCCCGATCGGTGTCGGCAGCGCGGACGAGCTCGAGGAATGGACCAGGTCTTTCTTTGAAGCCGTTCGTCGTGGGTACGAAGCCGATCATGAAGTCTTCGTACTGGTAGCTGGCGTGAAACTGCACGAAACGCACTCTGTCATCAACGCCATCGGCCAGAACGCGCGCGGATTCGGCGGCGTAGTAGGACTTGGATGTTCCGGGAGGTCCAGTGAAGATCACGCCGCCGAAGAGGGACGAGAGCCTCACTACCTCGCGAATTACTGGGTTGTCGGAGTTCGCTTCGGGGGCATCCGGCGCCGAAGATCCCCCATGGCTAGTAGCTTTCGCCATGACTCCGATACCGAGGTCATCGGCAGAAATCTCGCGTACCGAGGGGACGAGCGATTCAAGCATTTGTCTCCTCGAGATCGGTCATCTCCGTTGACAGGAGTGCGTCATTCGGCGCGGCCTGCGGTTCGAACCACTCAAGGTCGATGCCAGGCGTCTCGGTGTGGAAAAGCTTGTGGAACTCATCGTCCGCCTCAGCAGGATAGTCAAACTTGCTTCGGAAGCCGGCCACTACGTCCGCCTCGCTTGGTTCGCCGGTTATGTGAAAGCCGTCGTTGCGAAGGAAGTAGGCTCCCAGCGCCAGCGCGGAAGTGCGCTTGCCGTACAGCATCTGGTCAAATGCGAGATCTACGTGGTTGGGCGGAAGTACATATGCACTCTCGCTCGCGCCGAGCCAGCCGCCTCCCTGTAGCCGACGGATTGAGCCCGGCGACCAACTGCCCGGAATGTTCCTGGATCGCCAAAAACTCGGGAGTGGCATCTTTGTACGGTCGCCGCGGTCGATCAACGGGAAGTAATACGGCTTGGTGGGGTTGCCGGGCATGGTGATGAGGGCGAGCAGCTCCGGGTCCGACGCGGACGCATTCTCCAGTGTGCCTGCGCGGTCGAGGGCGCGAATGTAGAGGTACATCACGAACGTCGGGTGCAAGCGCTGCACTCCGAGAGCGTCGATGCTCCAGCGGACAGCCGCGCTCGTAAGTACCTGCACCGGTGGGGAGTCGCCTTCTGCCACGTGCCGACACTATCGGAGTCTCGGTTGCTCCTCATTGCTAGAGGACCGTATGGTGCGGATCTGGTGTGGCCGAGGAGCGCCCGGACCGCAGCGAAGCGAGGACCGGACGCACCGCAGTGCCACACCAGACCCGCCGGCCGTCAGGCCGGCCTTGAACGAGTAAGGAAAGTTCTCACACATCGTCCTTCGAATGCGAGCTGTCGAGGCGCCGACGAGCATCGCGGGTTCGGCGGGCCTTGTCCGATTCATCGCTGCCGGCGATCTTGTGCCGTAGCGAGTTGAGCTCTCTCAGGTCGAAGCCGTCGGAGTCCTTCATCGCTTGAGCTGCTGCAGCCACCGGGCCGCCCAAGTCGACGAGGTCGCTGAAAGAGACCGACGGGAACGCGAGGAGGATGGCCTCCGCATCAGGGTGCGGTGACAACAAAGATGCCACGGCGTCGACTGTGCCCGAGGAGTACCTGCGGATAAAGCCCTGTGAGCTTGTGTCTTGCGCTCTGGCGAGATCCGAGATGACGGGACGCGGGTTGTGAAACTTGTGAGCGTACGCGGAGAGCAGGGCTCGGAGATCGGTGGCCGCCTTTGCGGTCTTGTGGGCGGAGCCGATCGCGCGGCGGAGCTCGTCCTGCACGTCGCCTGGCTTGTCGGGCCACTTCAGGCGCTCCGCGCGTTTGGCTTCGGCTGCCGCCTTCTTTGCCATGATGCGCGCGAGATCGACGATCACCGGGGGGACGGTACCCCAGGCCAGGTCTAGCTCGTCGTCCACAGCGCCTCCACTAGATAGAGGCTACAGCTGACGTTACGGCGCATTCGGAACGCGAATCTCGGCAACGTCTGCGTAAGTAATAAACAAATGTTGACATGATGCACAACTGTGAGGCAGACTGGCGCCAACGGTAGCCAATCGAAAGGAACAGAAATGGCACTCAAATCAGCAATCCCGGTCGACTTCGACACGTTCTTCCCCTACGGGGCGTATGTCGTCGGCGAGGTGGAGCCCGTCGTGAAGTGGTCGGAGGACGGCGACCGGCAGGGACAGGATCTCGACAAGGTCACCGGGCATCCCATCTGGCGGGTCCGCGTCATCGATGCCGACCCCGAGGCGCGGAAGGGTCAGGCAGAACTCATGGTCAAGATCGCGAGCGTCACCGAGCCGCAGCTTCCGCCCGAGCTCAACGGGTTGCCGTTCCGTCCGACCGTCTTCGAAGGGCTTTCGGTTACTCCCTACGTCCCGGAAGGTCAGGGCCGCGGCCGCGTCGCGTACTCGCTCCGTGCGCGCGTGATGAAGCCGGCGCCCAAGTCGCGGGGTGCCGAATAATGCGAACTACCGTGCCGCGCGATCTGCGTAGCTGGGGCGACGAGATCGGCGTTCTCCTGCGTCGCTGGTGGTGGGCCGCGGCGATCGTCGTGGTCGTCTCGTGGCTTCCGCCGGTACCGGTCGTGCAGGTTGCGTTCAACTTCGGATGTCTGGCGCTCGTCCTCCTGCTCGGCCTTTGGCTGACTGTGACGGCGCTCCGGATGCCGCGCCGTGCAGACGAGAAGTGGAAGCGCGAGGTCTCGCGCAACATTCTCTCGAGCTGGCCCAGCGTTGCGATGCGCGTCGGACTCGGTGTCCCCGGGTACGGCACGCGCGGCATGGTGGTTCCCGCAATCAGCGCTCCGGTGTGGGAGGGCTGGACCTGTGTCGTCGGCGTCGCCCTCCCGCAAGGGCTCGGGCGTGAGCACCTACAGGCGTAGGCGGACCTTCTCGCGCAAGCCTTCGGTGCACGGCGTGCGACCGTCCATGGCGAGCACATCGGTGCGATGGCGCTCCGGTTCGAGTTCGTCGATGCGCTCGAGTTCGCGTTCTCCCTCGACCTGCCCGCGGCGTGGGACGGGAAGACGGTCCCGATGGGCAGAGACGCCGCCGGTCGTCTGTGGTCGCTCCGCCTCGGTCCCCACACCCTTGTGGCCGGCGCGTCGGGCAGCGGCAAAGCCTCGCTGGTGTGGGGTCTGCTTCTCGGACTGGCCGAACCCATTCACAGCGGCCTCGTCGAGGTGTGGGGGATCGACCGCAAGGGCGGGATGGAGCTCGCCCTCGGGGAATCGCTGCTGACACGGTTCGCAGCAGACGCTGAGCGCTCGGTGATCCTGCTCGAGGATGCCGTCGCCGCGATGCAGCAGCGAGCGAAGGACCTCGCGGGCAAAACGCGACAGCACGTCGCGACCGTCGACAGCCCGACGATCGTCGTGCTGATCGACGAGCTCGCGGCGCTCACCGCATACGAGACCGACCGTGATCTGGGCCGTCGGGCCAACGCCGCGCTCGCGAATCTCGCCTCTCAGGGGCGTGCTGTCGGGTTCATCGTGTTCGCCTGCCTCCAAGATCCGCGCAAGGAGACGCTGCCTGCGCGCGGGCTCTTCACCCAGACTGTCGGGCTGCGCCTCCGTGATCGCATGGAGACCGCGATGGTCCTCGGCGACGGAGCCGTGGCGGCAGGTGCCCGGTGTCACGAGATCTCGCCCACGACACCGGGCGTTGCGTACGTCCTCCCTGAAGACGGCCGCCCGCCTGAGCGCGTCCGCGCCGGCCTGATCACCGATGACATGATCCACGACATCTCGGCACAGTACGCCGCACCGCGGCAGGTGCCTGTCGTCCTCCCTGAACCTCCCGCTCCTGAGGAGCGTCAGCCTCGCCCACCCCGGGCGCCGCGACCCCCGCGACGCGCGTCACGAAAGGAAACCGCATCATGAACCACATCCGTGGCCTCGCATCGGCCGCCATCGTCGGCCTCGTCGCGGCGCTCGTCTTGTCGAGCTGTGCCGCACTGGCTGAAACCGCGTCACCGACACCGAGCCGCCAGACGACGGGGACGCGCCCCGCAGACGTCCTCGCGCCGTGCAACCTGGGGGAGAAGTGGGACAGCTCCGCGATGCTCGTGGTCGCGCGTTACGACGCGCCCGCTGTCGACGACAGCCTGCTCGACGACTACGGCCCGACCATCGCGAACGACTCGTGCTCGGACGCGGCGATCATCAAGTGGCAGGAGCTGCGCCGCGAGACCGGCGAGAGCGATGAGATCTGCCGCATCACCTGGTACGACGACCCGTTCATGGGCCTCACCTACCCGATCGGCTGCGCGGTGCCCGTGGTGGTGGTGACCGATGCGTCTCGATGAGTCTGTCGCGCGGCGGCTCCGTAGCGAGGAGTACGACCGCTGGATGCACAACGTCGCGTCGACGGGGTACTGCGACAACCCTGTGCGTCTCGTCGGATCCTCGACGACGCTCCACGAGGCATCCGGCGAGGTCCTCTCGGAGTACTCGTCGGCGAGCGAACCGGACGGCGTCACGTTCACTCGGTGCGGCAATCGACGCGCCACGCGCTGCGAGTCGTGCAGCCACGAGTACAAGGGCGATACCTGGCACATGATCATGGCCGGCGCCGCTGGCGGCATGAAGGACGTGCCTAAAGAGGTCGCCGAGCACCCGATGGTTTTTCTCACGCTCACGGCTCCGTCGTTCGGAGCGGTGCACACGACCGCCGTCGACCGTCGCACCGGCGTCTGCGAGCACGGCAAGCCGAGAGGATGCCGCTGCCACCATGACGACGACGATCCGCAGCGGGGTGATGCGGTGTGCGCCGGGTGCTACGACTACGTCGGTCACGTCGTCTGGCAGTACCACGCGCCCGAGTTGTGGCGTCGGTTCACGATTCGGCTGCGCCGCGAGCTGGCTCGATCGCTCGGCATGGCGCAGCACGCAGCGGCCCGCGTCGTACGGCTGCAGTTCGCGAAGGTCGCCGAGTTCCAGCGTCGGGGCGTCGTCCATTTCCACGCCATCATCCGGCTCGACGGCATCCATCCCGAGCTCCCTTTCCCGGCGCCGCCGGCCGCAGTGACGACCGATCACTTGGTGACCGCGATCCAGTCCGCGGTGAGGAAGACGAGCGTCGCTGCGGCTCCACTTCCTGGCGACGCCTGCCCTCGCACGCTCACCTGGGGCAAGCAGTTCGACGTGCGGCCGATCGTGCGCCGCGAGGGTCTCGACGGTGCACTCTCTGACCGCGCCGTGGCTGCGTACATCGCGAAGTACGCCACCAAAGCGACCGAAGACCTCGAGCCGACGGGCGCCGGCCGCGATCACATCAAGCGCATCAAGTCGACCGTTCGCGAGCTGGCGGTTGTCGTCGATCCCGAAGGACCGTACGAGCAGCTGCATCGCTGGGACGGGATGCTCGGCTTCCGAGGTCACTTCTCGACCAAGTCGCGCCGCTACTCGGTGACGCTCGGTTCGCTCCGCCGCGCGCGACGGACCTGGCGCCTCAAGCACCTGCTCGCGAAGACGAAGCCGGCCGAGGAGATCAGCCCCGACGAGGTGCTCGTCATCGGCTCATGGGCATATGCGGGCATGGGTTGGCTCACTGACGGCGACAGAGCACTCGCGAGAGAGGCAGCGGATGCCGCCCGACAGTGGCGCCATGACCGCGCACGAGACCGCAAGACCCCACCCACCGGAAGGAGTACGCCATGACCACCCACACGCTCGTCGACGACCCCGAGATCGACATCGCCGACCACGCCGAGCCGAACGACTACCTGACCCGACGGGAGGCCGCCGCGCTCTGCCGCGTGCCGCTCTCGACTTTCGACTCGCTGCGGCGCCAGAACCGGTTCCCGTTCCCCGACGCGCACATGGGTAAGCACATGCTGTGGCGCGCGTCCACGGTAGCCGCGTTCCTCGAGGCCGGCGGTACCCGCGGTGTCGGCTGATCGAGGCCAGCGGATCGACCCGAAGACGCGACGTCCGCTGCCCGAGGGCATCCGCTTCCGCAAGGATCGTGGGAAGTACCAAGTGCGCGTCTGGGCCATCGGATTGAACGGCGAGCAGCGCGAACGGTCGACCTACGTCGAGACGCTCGCCGAAGCCAAGAAGCTGCGTGCCGAGACGCTCACGCGACGCCATCCCGACGGAGACATGACGCTCACGCTGTGGCACTCGCGGCACTGGTCGGTCATCGAGGGCAGCGTGCGAGCCTCGACCGCTCGGGCGTACGAGCGCGGCTGGCGGCTGCGGGTGAAGCCCTGGCTCGGTCACGTGAAGCTCGAGAAGCTGACCGCAGGCGTCATCGAAGAGGCGATCGCCGGATGGGAGGGCAGCACCTCGACTCGGATAGATGCGCTCTCGGTGCTGAGCCGCCTGCTCGACGGTGCGGTGCGTGCGCACCTCGTGCCGTTGAACCAGGCGCGTCTCGCGCGACGGCCGAAGTCTGAGTCGGCGACGAGCCTGCGCTCGCGCGCACTCACGGCCGCTGAGGTGCCGACGCTCCTTGCCGCGATCGATGATGCGCACTATCGGCGCTATATCGCCGCTCTCGTGTACACCGGCATGCGCGCCAATGAGGCGACCGCATTGCGCATGGAAGACGTCGATCTTGCGCATCGGACGATTCACGTGCGTAGGGCATTCAGCATCGGCGCGGACGGTCGCGGGATCGAGCTGACGCCGAAGAGCCACAAGGAGCGGGACGTGCCGATCCCGACGCCGCTCGTCGCGCCGCTGACCGAGGCCATGGTCGGCAAGCACCGTGGCGATCTCGTCTTCACGGGTCCTCGCGGCGGACGGATCAACGCCTCCAACGTGCGCCGCGCGATCGACTGGAAGACGCTCCGTTCGAAGCTGCACCGCGACGACCTTCGACTTCACGATCTGCGCCACACGCTCGCCACGATGCTCTTCGACGCTGGCGCTTCGGCAAACGACGTCCAGGCGGTTCTCGGCCACTCGAGCATGCAGATGACCGAGCGCTACAGTCGCGCCCGTTCCGACGTTGCCCGTCGTGCCGCCGCCGCCATCGACTCGCTGTTCGGCGAGGGGGAGTGATGGACGTCCGCCACGAGCTCGACGAGTTGCTCGCCAACCCCGAATGCCACGCGATCCTCGTGAACGCGCTGGGGGAGTACCGCAGCCTGCTGCACCGCAACGCCGACGACTTCGCGGATGGGTTCGAGCTAGCGCACATCGAGCGCTCGCTCGCTCACATCGATGCGCTCCACGACGTCTTTGAGCGGTGGCCATGACTTCTTGAAATCTCCACGTCCGCGAAGAGCGCTCGCGGGGGCCTATACCCAGTGAACGACCAAATCGGCGTTCGGAAGGAGTTCATAATCATGGGAATCTCACGGAACAGCGACGGAAGTCTGTCTCTGACAGCAGATCGGCTGCCATCCGGCGTGTGGGGGTCGAACTTGCGAGTGATCCTCCCGCGGCCGAGGTGGGAAGAGCTCAGCCGGCGGACAGCCGACAGGGCAGGGCGCCTTTGTGAGGTCTGTCGGCAACCGTCCCGCTACGGCCACAGGACCCGCAATCCTGACTGTCACGAAATCTGGTCCTTCAACGATGCCGGTGGCGCCGCTGTGCAGCGCCTTGTGGGGGTGGTGGCACTCTGCGGCGCGTGTCATGAGACACAGCATTCAGGTCTTGCGGAGGTCAACGGTCGCGGTGAGTTCGTCGTTGAGACGCTCATGCGGGTCAATGACTGGTCCAGCGATGAGGCCGAGGCTGACATCGAGGACTCAGTCAAGCGCTGGGGTCGATTGACGACGGTCGACTGGGCTCTCGACCTCGCCGCTCTGGATGGCTGGCTGACGCTGGAGGGCTTCTCTTCCCTCGTCGTCGGGGCAGAGGCGCGGGCGATCCTCGGGAACACCATTGACGGTCTGCCGAGGAAACTGTCGGTCGTCGTGGGCGGTCACATCCCGGAAGCCGTCTGGACGTGGTGATCTCCATGGAACATCTTGGAAGAGGCAAGGGGGGAGTGCGATGAGACCTGAGCATGGCCGCGACGGGCAGTTCGATTTCGACGCAGTCGACTTTGTGACGAGCGATCACCACTTCGGCCACGCTCGGATCAGCGAGCTGGCTGGTCGTCCGTTCTCGACGGTCGACGAGATGAATACGGTCCTGATCGAACGGTGGAACGCGCTTGTGAAACCGGACGACGTCGTGCTGCACCTCGGCGACCTTGCTCTCGGCCCGATCGAGCAGAGCGTCGCGCTCACCTCGCAGCTCAATGGGACGCGACTTCTTGTCCCCGGCAACCACGACCGCATATCACCGGCGACGCAGTCGCAACGCGCTATCGAGCGGTTCCGCCCGATGTATGAGGATGCCGGGTGGACGATCCTGCCAGAGATCTTGAATGGTTGCCGCCGCGGCAACCGACTCGTTGCATCTCATTACCCGTACACGGGTGATACGACGGGGATCGAACGGCATAGGTCGCATCGTCCGACGAACACCGGAATTCCGCTGTTGCACGGCCACACGCACGAGCGCGACTTCGGTCCGCACGGCTACCACGAGTTCCATGTAGGCGTGGATGCCTTCGACTTCGCGCCGATCCAGTTCGAGCTGATCGACGCGTGGCTTGAGGATCTGCGTCGCGAGGAAGAAGAGATCGCAGCCATCGTTCGGGAGTGCTCCAAGTCGGGGGCGAGCAGTTCCCTTGCCGCCCTTGCGCGATCGTTCGGTGTAGACCTCGACGAGGGAGCGGAGGCTCGCTGGAAGGACTTGTCGGGCTCAGCGGATAGTGAGGCGCGCATTTGGGACGAGTTATCGTCGGCCGCTGAGCGAGGCGAGCTGAGACCGACCGGGAACATTCGCCGCAAGGCGGAACTCGACGCGATACGTGAACGCATCCGCCGGAGAGACGGTGAAGTCACACCTGAGGCGTTCCTGTGGGCCGTCTTCGGCCTCGACTCGTGATCAGCCGTTCGGTGTGTGACCGCTTGATTGGTTCCCCCGTGGCGACGTCCTACTCTCGCCGCGGGGGAATGGGTCAGCCCTGCGGCGGGAACGGGTCGGTCTTGCCGATCGTGTTCTTGTCACGGATCTGGTTGTTGTCCTTGCGGTGGATGTTGACCTCTCCGCCGCCAGAGTTCGCCGCGAGTTGGTTCGCTCGCGAGATCGCGTCGGCCTGAGTGTCGAAGGTCCCTGAAGCCCGCTGTCCCCCAGCGCGAGTGGCCTTCCACTGCTCGTCGTCCTTGTCGTAGGTCACGTGATAATCGCCCATGTCATCACCTCCTCTGGTGGCGATGGAGAGGATATCCAGGGCTGCCGACGTTGGCGTCACGGGCGGAGTCGCCAAGAGTCGGGCATGGTGCCCCTCGTGGCACCATCGCTGTATGGCATTCACGATCCGAGATCCTGAACCCGCTGATGCGCCGGTGATCGCTAACCTTCATGTCGCGACGTGGAAGGAGGCCTACGCTCACCTGCTTCCCGCAGAATACTTCTCGGAAGAGTACGTCGACCGGCGGCACCGTATGTGGCATCACGTGCTGACGGAGCGGCGAGAGGACATGATCGTTCGCGTGGCCGAGGCCGATGGCGCGATCGTCGGGTTCGCATGGGTTGGGCCGGGCGAAGGGCTGGAGGGTGAGGAAGCGCCCCGCGACCGATTGCTCTACGCGATCTACGTGTTGGCTTCTCAGTACGGGACGGGTGTCGGGCAGGCACTCCTCGACGAAGCTCTGGGAACCGCGCCGGCGATGCTGTGGGTTGCGAAGGAGAACCCTCGCGCCACGGCGTTCTATGTGCGCAATGGGTTCCGCTTCGATGGAACCGAGCAGATCGACCCGCATGCCCCGCTGATCACCGACGCGCGGATGGTGCGGTAGCTGCGCGGCTCAGCGCGTGCGGAGTTCGCAGAGAAGGGCGCCGACATCGCGGCAATCTCGCGCGGTCCGGTGGTGCGTCTCGATGATGTCGAACCCGGCGTCCTCGAGCATCGCGCTCAGCTCACTCGCGGGCCAGCGGTAGGCGCGAACGACTGCGTGGTCGAAGGGCTCGATCTCGGTGCCTTCGAAGTAGCCGAGTAACAGGGTGCCGCCGGGCCGAAGAACGCGACCGAACTCGGCGAGCGGGATGGCGATCTGGGACGGCTCGTGATGAATCGTAGAGAACCAGGAGAGGATGCCGGCGAGGCTGTCATCGGGTTCGTCGATCGCGTCGATGCTCCCGAGGTCGAACCGGACAGACGGGTGCGCGATTCGAGCCTTCTCGACGAACTCCGGGACCACGTCGAGTCCATACACGTCCACGCCATGATTGTGGAGGTAGTTGGTCCAGTGGCCCGGTCCGCAACCTGCGTCGAGTACTCGTCCCGACGTCATGCTTGCCCAGGTGTCGACAAGCTGTTCGTCGCTCGGATGCACGGCGGTCATCGACCCGAGGGCTTCCACATACTCGGCAGCTCGGGCGCTGTACGCGGTCGCTACATCGGTCACGCCAAGAGGCTATCGGGGTAACCGCACGGTGAATCCTCTGGTGCGGTTTTCGACGCAGACCGGCCCCAGACCGGCCCAAGCCGTGGACCGGGCAAGCCAATCGGCATCCGCTATGGACTTTTCGACTCGCTCCGCTCGCTCAACGACCGGGGGATGGGAGCCAGGTCAACGAGCGAAAAACCGCCCCTCACCAGGGAAAAGCAAAACCCCCGCCATGTAGAAGCTAGGCGAGGGTTTCTGGGCTGATTGTAATGATCAGCCTTGTGGCTCCGACGGGCGTCGATCCCGTGACCTCACGATTTTCAGTCGTGCGCTCTACCAACTGAGCTACAGAGCCGCGCGGCGTGCGTGAAACGAACTGCCGCGTCCTAGACGAAAGGCCCTCTGAAGACAAAGGGCCCGTCGCTCGGAGCGACCCTGACGGGACTTGAACCCGCGACCTCCGCCGTGACAGGGCGGCACGCTAACCAACTGCGCTACAGGGCCATGCTTATTCAATTGTCTGCCGGTGGAGTGACCCCAACGGGATTCGAACCCGTGCTACCGCCGTGAAAGGGCGGCGTCCTAGGCCGCTAAACGATGGGGCCGAGCGAACCCGGAGGCTCATTCTTACCGACGCTCAAGCATAAGAGATAGCGGGCCAATTCGGAAATCGAGGGCGTGGGGTGCGCGCTGCGCGCGTGAAGAGGGGGAGGATGCCAGGGGTGCTGACCCGCGCGCCGAGCGTGAGACACCTGTGCCTCCGGTGCGAATGTTGTTAGTGTGGCTCGTGGTGTCAGAGTGACCTCAGCGCGCCCGGCGGTGGTATCGCGGGCACGACGAAAGGCGGAACGTGGTGACGGACGAAGCCGGATCTGCAGAGGACTGCGGCTGCGCGCCGACCCCGCGTGAGCTGAACGCCCTCCGCGGCCCCCTCTCGCGCCGCGGCGCGATCGGCCTCGGCGCCATCGGACTCGGCGCCCTGGGCGCGATCGGTCTCGGCGTCGGCTTCGGCGGCACCGCCGCCTTCGCCGCCGACTACCCGTCGTGGGACGACGTGCAGCGCGCCAAAGACAACGAATCCGCCAAGGCCGCCGAAGTCACCCGCATCGAGGGACTCATCGCGAGCCTGCAGGCCGACGTCGCCGCCAAGCAGGCCGAGGCCGAGCGTCTCGCCGCCGAGTTCACCGCCGCCCAGATCGAATACGAGACCGCCTTCGACAAGGCCACCTCGTTGCAGGCTCAGGCCGACGCCGAAACGGCGCGCGCCGCCGAAACCGCCCGCAAGCTCGGCCGCCTGGCGGCTCAGCAGTACCGCTCCGGCGGCGACGACGCCGCCCTCGACCTCTTCTTCTCCGGCTCCGCCGCCTCCGCTGACGATCTGCTCGCCAAGCTCGGCACGATGGATCGCCTCGTCGCGGCCAACCAGGGCGTCTACGCCGACGCCGTGGGCGCGCGCAACAACGCGGTGAACCTCAGCAACCAGGCCCAGATCGCCCGCGACGAGCGCGATCGGCTGCAGAAGATCGCCGAGGAGAAGGCCACCGCCGCTCAGGATGCCGCGATCGCGGCGCAGGCGGCGCTCGACACCCAGAACGCCAACCTCGACACCCTGCAGGCCCAGCTCGCTGCGCTGAAAGACACGACCGCGACCACGGTCGCCCAGTATCAGATCGGCGTCGAAGAGCGCCGCAAGGCCGAAGAGGCGCGCCTGGCCGCCGAGGCCGCCGCGCGCGCCGAAGAGGCGCGCCGCGCCGCCGAGGAAGCCGCAAACAACGCCAACAACGGCGGTGGCGGTGGTGGCGGCGGAGGCGGAGGCGGCAGCAGCTCCGGATCGGGTGGTCAGACGGGTTCGGGCGGATGGGTGCGCCCCGCGTCGGGCTACATCAGCTCGTGGTTCGGCAACCGCGGCAGCATCTGCGGCCCCAACGGCTGCACCTCGAGCGGCCACCGCGGCATCGACTTCGCGGCCGGATGCTGGTCGCCGATCTACGCGGCCGCGTCGGGCACCGTCATCTTCGCCTCGTACACCCCCGACTGGGGCAACTACATCAAGATCGACAACGGCGGCGGCATCGTCACCGGCTACGCACACATCGTGACCGGCGGCTTCAACGTCGGCTACGGACAATGGGTCAACGCCGGCGACGTCATCGCCTACGTGGGCGCGACCGGCCTCGTCGATGGCTGCCACCTGCACTTCGAGGTCTACTGGCAGGGCGTCCGCATCGACCCGGCGCCCGTGCTCTACGACCACGGCATCAACGTCTACTGACGGCCCCGCGGCGGCAAACCGCGGCCGAAGGCCATACGGCGAAAACAACGAAGAGCGGATGCCTAAGCATCCGCTCTTCGGCTCTGAACAGGTCGCTCAGATGGTCTTCGGGGCGTGGCCCTCGCCCTGCGTCGCGGTCTGCGCGCCCTCGGCCTGGAAGCGCTCGAACGCCTCGCCGACCAGGCGCTCGGCCTCGGCCGCGTCGCCCCACTGGTCGATCTTGACCCATTTGTTGGGCTCGAGGTCCTTGTAGTGCTCGAAGAAGTGCGTGATCTCGCCCTTGGTCCACTCGTCGAGATCGCCCACGTCCTGGATGTGCTCCCAGCGCGGGTCCTTCGCGAGCACCGCGACGACCTTGTCGTCGCCGCCGGCCTCGTCGAGCATCTTCAGCACGCCGACGGGGCGCACCTTCGCCATGATGCCGGGGTAGAGGTCGCGGTCGAGCAGCAGCAGCACGTCGAGCGGGTCGCCGTCTTCGCCGAGGGTGTCTTCGAAGAAGCCGTAGTTGGCGGGGTAGCCCATCGGGGTGAACAGCACGCGGTCGAGGAAAACGCGGCCCGTGCCGTGGTCGACCTCGTACTTCACGCGGCTGCCGCGCGGGATCTCGATGACGGCGTCGTATGCGCCCATGCTGGTGCTCCTTCGAACGATCTGGTGGATGCCGCGTCCCAGCCTAGTCGCGGCGGCCGGCCCGGCCGGGGCTAGCGTGGGAGGCATGGAGCACCGCCCGGGTCTCGACCCCGCCACCGCCGAGATCCGCCGCGCCGTGCGCGCGGCGCTGCAGAGCGTCGACGGACCGGTGCTCGTCGGGCTGTCCGGGGGCGCCGACTCCCTCGCGCTCGCCGCCGCGGTCGCGTTCGAGGCGCCGAAGGCGGGCATCGCGGCGCACGCGGTCGTGATCGACCACGGCCTGCAGGAGGGCTCCGACCGGGTCGCGGCGCGCGCCGTCGGCACGGCGCAGCAGCTCGGGCTCGACGCCCACGCCGTGCGCGTCGAGGTCGCCGCACCCGAGGGGAACGGCGGCCCCGAGGCATCCGCCCGCGACGCCCGCCGCGCGGCACTGCTCGACGCCGCGCGCGCGGCAGGCGCCGCCGCGGTGCTCCTCGCTCACACCCTCGACGACCAGGCCGAGACCGTGCTCATCGGCCTCGCCCGCGGATCGGGGGCGGCGAGCCTCGGCGCCATGGCGCCGGAGCGGGAAGAAGAGGGCATCCGCATCCTGCGTCCGCTCCTCGACCTCCGCCGCACGCAGACCCGTTCGTCCTGCGCCGCGCTCGGCCTTCCGGTCTGGGAGGACCCGCACAACCTCGACCGCCGCTTCCTCCGGGTGCGGGTGCGGCAGGACGTCATGCCCGTGCTCGAGGCCGAACTCGGCCCGGGCGTCGCCGACGCCCTCGCCCGCACGGCGGAGCAGCTGCGCGAGGATGCCGCGGCGTTCGCCGACATGATCGACGAGACCATCGAAGACATCGTCGAGCACGCCGAAGCCGGCATCGCCGTGTCGGTGCCGGCGCTCGCCGCGAACCCCCCGGCGCTCCGCCACCGCATCATCCGGCACGTCGTGGCGAGCGAATTCGGCGTCTCGCTCACCCGCAGCCAGACCCTCGAGGTCGCGCGCCTGGTCACCGACTGGCGCGGGCAGGGCCCGATCGACCTGCCCGGCTGCCGCGCGGCGCGCGAAGGCACGCGCCTCGTCTTCACCACCCGGATGCCCGTCTGAAGCGCCGCGGCACGATCTCTGGCATCCGTCGCCTAAAATCGTGGAATGCGCGCGGCCGACATCGCTGACCAGCTGACCACCGTCCTCGTCACCGAGGAGGAGATCCACGCGAAGCTCGAGGAGCTCGCCCGCCGGGTCGAAGCCGACTACGCGGGCAAGGACCTGCTGCTGGTCGGCGTGCTCAAGGGCGCGGTCATGGTCATGAGCGACTTCGCGCGCATGCTCACCCGCGACATCACGATGGACTGGATGGCCGTGTCGTCGTACGGCGCCGGCACCAAGTCGAGCGGCGTCGTGCAGATCCGCAAAGACCTCGACACCGACCTCACCGGCAAGCACGTGCTCATCGTCGAGGACATCATCGACTCGGGGCTCACCCTCTCGTGGCTGCTCGAGAACTTCGCCTCCCGCGGGGCGGCGTCGATCGAGATCCTGGCCCTCCTCCGCAAGCCCGCCGCCGCCAAGGTCGAGATCGACAGCCGCTACGTCGGCTTCGACATCCCGACCGACTTCGTCGTGGGCTACGGCCTCGACTTCGACGAGCGCTACCGCAACCTCCGCGACGTCGCGGTGCTCGCGCCGCACGTCTACAGCTGAGCCGCCCGCCCGCAGGCGCCCTCGCCCCCGCCCCGCTCGCGGTTCGCCTGTGGCGAATGCACAGACGCGCCATAGTCGGGCCGGGGTAGCCTGATCGCACCATGGATTTCAAGAAGCTCACGCGCAACCCGTTCGTCTACGTGTTGCTGATCGGCGCGCTGCTGCTCGCCGGCATGACGCTCATCTCGTCGCTGACGGGCGCGAAGCAGATCACCACCCAGGAGGGTCTGACGCTGCTGAAGGGCGGCACCGTCACCGAGGTGACCAACACCGATGGCGACCAGCGCGTGGACATGACGCTCTCGGCGGAGTACGAAGGCGCCACGCAGGTGCAGTTCTACTACGTCGGCGCGCGCTCCGACGAGGTCGTGACGGCGATCGACGCCGCCGACCCGTCCGACGGCTTCAACGACGTGGTGCCGCGCACGACGTTCTTCGAGAGCATGATCTCGCTCCTGCTGCCACTGCTGCTGCTGGGCCTGCTCTTCTGGTTCTTCTTCTCCGCCGCGCAGGGCGGCAACAGCAAGGTCATGCAGTTCGGCAAGTCGCGCGCGAAGCTCGTGACCAAGGAGACGCCGACGGTCACCTTCGCCGACGTCGCCGGTGCCGACGAGGCGATCGAAGAGATGCAGGAGATCAAGGACTTCCTGAAGGACCCGTCGAAGTTCCAGGCGGTCGGCGCCCGCATCCCGAAGGGCGTGCTGCTGTACGGCCCTCCCGGAACGGGAAAGACCCTGCTCGCGCGGGC
Source organism: Microbacterium sp. F2E (assembly GCF_020905435.1). Lineage (NCBI taxonomy): Bacteria > Bacillati > Actinomycetota > Actinomycetes > Micrococcales > Microbacteriaceae > Microbacterium > Microbacterium sp. F2E. Next base: position 27,684 of record NZ_JAJJIB010000020.1, read on the forward strand.
CGTCGCCGGCGAGGCGGGCGTGCCGTTCTACTCCATTTCGGGGTCGGACTTCGTGGAGATGTTCGTCGGCGTCGGCGCGAGCCGCGTGCGCGACCTGTTCACCCAGGCCAAGGAGAACTCTCCCGCGATCATCTTCATCGACGAGATCGACGCCGTCGGTCGCCACCGCGGCGCCGGCATGGGCGGCGGGCACGACGAGCGCGAGCAGACCCTCAACCAGATGCTCGTCGAGATGGACGGCTTCGACCCGAAGGTCAACGTCATCGTCATCGCTGCGACCAACCGTCCCGACATCCTCGACCCCGCGCTCCTGCGCCCGGGCCGCTTCGACCGCCAGATCGGTGTGGATGCCCCGGACCTGAAGGGCCGTCAGAAGATCCTCGAGGTGCATGGCCGCGGCAAGCCGCTCTCGCCCTCGGTCGACCTCTCGGTCATCGCCCGCAAGACGCCCGGCTTCACCGGCGCCGACCTCGCCAACGTGCTGAACGAAGCGGCGCTCCTCACGGCGCGTTCGAACGCGCAGCTGATCGACATGCGTGCCCTCGACGAGGCGATCGACCGCGTCATCGCCGGCCCGCAGCGCCGCACCCGCGTGATGAAGGACCGCGAGAAGCTCATCACCGCCTACCACGAGGGCGGTCACGCGCTCGCGGCCGCGGCGATGAACAACACCGACCCGGTCACGAAGGTCACGATCCTGCCGCGCGGCAAGGCGCTCGGCTACACGATGGTTCTGCCGCTCGAGGACAAGTACTCGGTGACGCGCAACGAGCTGCAGGACCAGCTCGCCTATGCGATGGGCGGCCGCGTCGCCGAAGAGGTCGTCTTCCACGATCCGACCACCGGGGCATCCAACGACATCGAGAAGGCCACGGGTATCGCCCGCAAGATGGTCACCGAGTACGGCATGACCACCGAGGTCGGCCCCGTCAAGCTCGGCTCGTCGTCGGGCGAGGTGTTCATGGGCCGTGACATGGGCCACGGTCGCGACTTCTCCGAGCGCATCGCCGAGCGGGTCGACCAGGAGGTGCGCCTGCTCATCGAACAGGCCCACAACGAGGCCTACCAGGTGATCAACGACAACCGCGACGTGCTCGACCGTCTCGCCCTCGCGCTCCTCGAGAAGGAGACGCTCGACCACCTCGAGCTGGCCGAGATCTTCACCGACGTCAAGAAGCTGCCGCCCCGTCCGCAGTGGCTTTCGAGCAGCGACCGCCCCGTCTCGACCCTGCCGCCGGTCGAGGTGCCGCGCCGGCAGGACGAGGCCGGGCTCGCCGCCTCGGCCGCCGCCGTTCCCGAGCAGGTCGCCGGCACGGCTCCCGCGCGCCATCAGGCGGGCCAGGCGAGACCGGCGACCGCCTAAGCCGCCGTGGCCGTCGACCGTGAGCGTGTCGCCGCCGCCGTGCGGGAGATCCTCGCGGCGATCGGCGAGGATCCCGACCGTCCGGGGCTGAAGGCGACCCCGCAGCGCGTCGCCGACGCCTACGCGGAGTTCTTCGCCGGCGTCGGTGAGGATGCCGCGGCCCCCCTCGCCCACACCATCTCGGTGTCTCGGGGGCCGGCTCCTGACACCCTTCCCTCCGGGGCGGTGGTGCTCCGCGACATCCGGTTCCGCTCGGTGTGCGAGCACCATCTGCTGCCGTTCGCCGGTCGCGCGCACATCGCCTACCTGCCCGGCGAGCAGGTGGTGGGACTCGGAGCGCTGCCGAAGGTCGTCGACGTGCTGTCCGCACGCCCGCAGGTGCAGGAGCGTCTCGGCGAGCAGATCGCCGACACCATCGCGGGGGCTCTCGACGCGCGCGGCGTGCTCGTCGTGCTGAGCGCCCACCACGAGTGCGTCACGATGCGCGGGGGCCGCCAGCCCGACGCGGCGACCGTCACGATCGCCGCGCGCGGAGAGCTCGCCGAGCCCGCGGCGCGCGCCGAGATCATGCTGCTGATCAGCGTCGGCGACGGCGCCGAGAGCGCCGCCGACGACTCCCGCGACCGTGGGACGGGCGGCTGAGATGACCGTCATCATGGGGATCGTCAACGTCACACCCGACTCGTTCAGCGACGGCGGTCGCTACCTCGACTCCGACGCGGCGATCGCGCACGGACTCGCCTTGCGCGCCGCGGGCGCCGGCGTGCTCGATGTCGGCGGAGAGTCGACCCGGCCGGGCGCCGAGCCCGTCGACGCCGCGCTCGAGCAGGAGCGGATTCTCCCCGTCGTCGCGGGGCTCGTCGCGGCCGGCGCCGTCGTCAGCATCGACACGATGCACGCGTCGACCGCGCTCGCCGCCGTCGCCGCGGGGGCGCGCATCGTCAACGACGTGTCGGGCGGTCTCGCCGACCCCGACATGCTGCCCGCCGTCGCGTCCACGGGGGCCGACATCGTGCTGCAGCACTGGCGGGGGCCGTCGACCGACATGTACGCGCGCGCCGGCTACGCCGACCTCGCCGCCGAGCTGACCGGCGAACTCGAAGCGCGCCTGCGCGCGGCCGCGACCGCGGGAATCTCGCCCGACCGAGTGATCCTCGACCCGGGCATCGGGTTCGGCAAGCGCGGCGCGCAGAACTGGCAGGCCCTCCGCGCGCTCGACCGTGTGATCGCGCTCGGCCCGCGCGTGCTCGTCGGCACGAGCCGCAAGCGATTCCTCGCCGAAGTGCTCACGGATGCTGAGGCCACCGCGACGGCGGCTGCCGGGGCCCCGGGCGATGCGGCCTCCGCCGATGCCGCGCCGGTCGATGCCGCACGGCTCGATGCCGCACGGCTCGATGCCGCTCGGCTCGACCTCGCAACCGCGGTGACGAGCGTGCTCGCCGCACAGGCCGGGGTCTGGGCGGTGCGGGTGCACGCCGTGGCCGCGACCCGCGACTCGCTCGCCGTTGCGCACGCGTGGAACGCGGGTGTTCCGGCGGAGACGACGGACGCCCGGGCGCGCACGGCCGACGCGCGGGGCGGCACGAGATGACCGGCGAACGACAGAACACAGGAGGAGACGTGGACGTCATCGACGAGATCACGCTGACGGGGGTGCGCGCGTTCGGCTGGCACGGCGTCTATGCCGAGGAGCGCGAGCGCGGGCAGGACTTCGTGGTCGATGCGACTCTGTTCGTCCAGACCGCGGGCGCCGCGGCATCCGATGACGTCACCGACACGATCCACTACGGCGAGGCGGCCGAGCGGATCGCCGAGATCGTCGCGGGGGAGCCCGTGAACCTGCTCGAGACGCTCGCCGAGCGCATCGCGGGCGACCTGCTCGCGCGGCCCGGCGTCGAGCGCGTGGCCGTGACGGTGCACAAGCCGCAGGCGCCGATCCCGGTGCCGTTCGCCGACGTCGCGGTCACGATCCGCCGGTCGAAGCCGGTCGATGCCGCGCCGCTGTCGCCGACGGGAGTGGCGCGGTGAACCGCCGGCTCGCGCAGGGCTATCAGGGCGATGCCCCCGCCCGCCCGTCCGACGAGACCATCGCCGTCGTCGCGCTCGGCGCGAATCTCGGCGACCGCGCCGCCACGATCGACGAGGCGCTGCGCGACCTCGCCCGGCTGCCGCTGACCACGGAGGTCGTCGCCGCCGCGCCGATCGAGTCGGTCGCGCTCACGCCGGAGGGGCCGGATGCCTCGGCTCCCGCCTACCTCAACACGGTCGCGCTCCTCACCACCCGTCTCGCGCCGAGCGTGCTGCTCGGGTATCTGCACGCGATCGAAGCGCGCCACGGGCGTCCTGCCCGCACCGCCGACCAGCCGCGCTGGCAGGATCGCACGCTCGACCTCGACCTCATCGCGTACGGGGACGTGCGGAGCGCCGACCCCGCGCTGACCCTGCCGCATCCGCGGGCCGCGGAGCGCGACTTCGTGCTCGCGCCGTGGCTGACGGTCGACCCCGATGCGGTGCTGCCGGGTGTCGGCCGGGTCGACGACCTGCTCGCGAGGCTCCGGGCCTCCGACTCGGCGGACGGCGCATGAGACGCACGAGCGCGGGAGCGCTGATCGTCGCGGCCCTCATCGGCGGCGTCGTCGGATTCGGCATCGACCAACTGTTGACCGGCGCGGGGCGGGCGACCTTCACGCCGTCGCTGCTGCTGCCGGTGCTGCTCGTGCTGCTGGGCGCGGCGACCGTCGCCTTCGCGCTGCCGATCCGCCGCGCGATCACGGGCCGGAGCGCCGAACCGATCGACCCGTTCCGCGCCGTGCGCGTGGCGATGCTGGCCAAGGCATCCAGCGTCGTGGGCGCGGTGATCGCAGGTCTCGCGGCCGGACTGCTCGTGTTCCTGCTCACCCGGCCCGTCGCCCCCGTAGGCTCGACGGTGGCGGTGATCGCGACGCTCGTCGGCGCGCTCGTGCTGCTCGCGGCGGCACTCGTGGCCGAGCACCTGTGCACCATCCGGAAGGACGACGATGACGAACGACCCGGACCAGACGAGCCCGGACTCGGTCTCTCCCACCACGGCTGACGCGCTCGACGCGGGCACGCCTGCGGCGTCGGACTCGCGCGCGACGGACGCGCTCGACGCGGGCACGTACGACCGCGTACTCGAACCGCGGAGCGAGAACCGGCTGCCGCTCGGCGACGGCGTCTGGCATCAGATCTCGCGGCGCTACATCGCGGTGCAGCTGATCTCGACGGGCGCCTTCCTCGCGCTCGTCGTCGCGGCCGCGCTCGTGTTCTGGCTCGTGCTCGGGCAGGTATGGATCCTCATCCCCGCCGCGATCGTGATCGTGATCACCCTCTGGACGCTCGCGATCCTGCCGCGGCAGGCCCGCGCGTACGGCTATCAGCTGCGCGCCGACGACCTCGTGTTCCGCCGGGGCATCCTCTGGCAGCGGATGGTCGCCGTGCCCTACGGCCGCATGCAGCTCGTCGACATCACCCACGGGCCGCTCGACCGCGCCTTCGGTATCGCGCAGCTGAAGCTCGTCACGGCCGCCGCCGCGACCGGCGTCACCATTCCGGGGCTCAGTCAGCAGGGCGCCGAGCAGCTGCGCGACACCCTCATCGCCGTCGCCGAGACCCGCCGGACCGGCCTGTGAGCGATCCTTCGGCAGACGGGGGCGCCGCTCCCGCATCGGGCGCGGCGGGTTCCGGCGCGCCGGCGCCCGGGCCCGGGCTCGGCCCGGGGTCCGACCTCGGGCACGGGCTCGGCCCGGGGCGCGACCTCGACATCGACGCCGAGCGCGGCGTCGACGGGCACCTGGCGCCGTCGGCCGTCGCCGACGTGCGCTCGCCGCTCAGCGACGGGCAGTGGCACCGGCTGCATCCGCTCACTCCGGTGCTGCGCGGCGGGCTCTTCCTGATCGTCGTGATGGGCATCGTCATCACGAACCTCCGCGACCGGATCGTCGTGTGGCTGCTGCCCGGCCTCGCCGAGTGGGAGCGGTACGAGGGCGGCGACCCGGTTGACTACGTGTGGCAGAACAACCTGTGGCTCGTGGCCGGGCTCGGTGTGCTCGGGGTGCTGCTGATCCTCCTCGGCATCTTCTGGCTGTCGTGGCGCTTCCACACCTTCCGCATCACCGGCGACGACGTCGAGGTGAGAAGCGGGGTGCTCTTCCGCACGCAGCGCCGCGCGCCGCTCGACCGCGTGCAGGGCGTCAATCTCACCCGCCCGATGATCGCGCGCCTGCTGGGCGCGGCGAAGCTCGAGGTCGTCGGGGCGGGCATGGATGCCAACGTCAAGCTCGAGTACCTGTCCACCGCCAACGCCGAAGCCGTCCGTGCCGACATCCTGCGCCTCGCGTCGGGTCGGAGGCTCGCGGCCGCGCAGGCGGCCGAACGCCGCGGCGTCCCGATCACGCGCGCGGCAGCGGGCGCCGTCAGCGCGGGGATCACGGGGCTGATCGACGGCGTCGACGCCGATGCTGTCGAACCGGCATCCGTCGTGCACATCCCCACCGGGCGTCTGATCGCCTCGCACCTGCTCTCGGGGGCGACGATCTGGCTGCTCGCGCTGATCGCCGCGGTGGTCGTCGGATCGATCGTCGGCACGCCGTGGGTGCTGTTCACCCTCGTGCCGACGATGATCGGATTCGGCGCCTACTGGTTCCGGTCGATCACGCGGTCGCTGCGCTACTCGATCGCGCCGACTTCGGCGGGGGTCCGCATCACGTTCGGGTTGTTCACGACGATCACCGAGACGCTGCCGCCGGGGCGCGTGCACGCGTTCGAGGTGCATCAGCCGCTGCTCTGGCGCCCGTTCGGGTGGTGGTCGATCCGCGTGAACCGGCTGTCGGGCCGAGCGGCGAGCGACACCCAGTCGCAGCTGTTCGCCGACGTGCTGCCGGTGGGCAGCACCGACGACGTGGAGCGCGTGCTGCGCCTGTTCCTCCCCGACCTGACCCACGACGAGGCCGCCGCGCTCATCGCCGACGGGATGCAGGGCACGGGGCGGGCGGGGGAGGCGGGGGAGTCGGGTCGCGACGGGGTGCGGGGCGATGCCGACGTCGCCCCGGGCGGTGTCGACGGTGCGTCGGGCGACGTCGACGCCGGCGCACGCGACCCGTACACGACCACGCCGCGCCGTGCCTGGTGGCTGCGCCCGCTGTCGTGGCGACGCAACGGCCTGCTGCTCGCGCGCGGCGCGCTGCTGCTGCGGCGGGGCGTGCTGCGGCGGGCGCTGATCATCCTGCCGCTCGCCCGCCTGCAGTCGGTGCGTATCTCGCAGGGTCCGGTCGATCGCGCGCTGCGCGTCGCGAACCTCACCGGCCACACCGTGCTCGGGCAGGTGTCGGGCGCGATCGGCATCATCGACCGCGACGACGCGCTCCTCGCGTGGCAGCAGGTCGAGGCGGCGGCGATCGCCGAGGCCGCCTCCGACCGGTCGCACCGGTGGGACGAGGCGGCCGCCTTCGTGGATGCGGCGGAAGATCGCCTCATCCAGGGCGACCAGATGCAGGCGGGCGGCGTGCACGCCCGGGAGGAGGAGCGGTGAATCAGGCGAGCAGACTCGGCGTCGGGATCATCGGCGCGGGCCGGGTCGGTCCCGTGATCGGGGCGGCGCTGGCCGGGGCGGGGCACGCGCTGACGGGCATCACCGCGAGCTCCGATCCCGATCGCGTCGAGGCGATCCTGCCGGGAGTGCCGGTGCTGCCCGCCGACGAGGTGGCACGGCGGAGCGAACTCGTGATCGTCGCCGTGCCGGGCGCCGAGCTCGCCGCAGTCGTCGCCGGTCTCGCCGAGGTCGGCGCGTGGCAGCCCGGGCAGCTCGTGCTGCACACCGATCCGGCGCACGGCGCGGGGGTGCTCGCGCCCGCGGCATCCCGCGGCGCCATTCCGCTCGCCGTGCACCCGGCCATCGCGTTCACCGGTACGACGATCGACCTCCGGCAGCTGCGCGAGGCGTTCGCCGCCGTCACCGCGCCGGCCGCCGTGCTGCCCATCGCGCAGGCGCTCGCCGTCGAGCTCGGCTGCGAGCCCGTCGTCGTCGCCGAGGAAGACCGTGCCGCCTACGGCGAGGCGATCGCGACGGCGACCGAGTTCTCGGCATCCATCGTCCGGCAGGCGGCGCGTCTGCTCGAGGATGCCGGGGTTCCCGCCCCCGGCCGCTATCTCGCGCCGCTCGTGCACTCGACGGCCGAACGCGCCCTCGTCGAGGCGGGCGACGGCGCCCCGGCCGACGACGACCTGCCGTAGCCGCGGCGGCGGTGCGCCGCATCCCGCCGACTTGTGGACACTCGTGGCGGGGTCGACGCGGCCCAGGCCGCCACACGTGGCCAGGAGTCGCTCGAACGGGGGTTCTTCCTCGCCTCGCTCTCGCATGCGGCCGTCGAGCGGGCCCGCGACACGCCACCGCGCGGCCGCGCCGCGGCGGACGGTGCGAGCGGATACCGGCCTGGTGATGTCGCCGACGCGCCGCGTCGCGTATGCCGTGCTCGTCAACTGGCCTTCGGGTGCTCCCGCGCGCGACGAAGCGCTCGCCGTCATGCGCACGGCCGGTGATGTCCTGCGGAGCTGGCTTCGGGGCTGAGTAGTGCACTGCCGCGGACACGTCGGGCGGGCCGACCTCGCGAGGCGGCCCCGGTAGGATCGGAGGCGACTTTCGAGGAGCCCCACCCATGACCGATGCGCCCGCATCCGTGCCCAGCGACGTCCCCGCCGACGACGACGTTCACGAGCAGAAGGCGGTGCGGCTCGGCAAGCGTGATCGGCTGATCGCCGAGCGGGTGGATGCCGCGGGCGGCGCCTATCCCGTCGCCGTGCCCGTCACCGACACGATCCCGGCGCTGCGCGCCCGGTTCGCCGAGCTCGAAGCGGGCGACGAGACCGGCGTGACCGCGTCGGTCGCCGGACGGGTCGTCTTCAGTCGCAACACCGGCAAGCTGTGCTTCGCGTCGCTGCAGTCGGGCGACGGCTCGCGCATCCAGGCGATGGTCTCGCTCGCCGAGGTGGGCGAGGAGTCGCTGCAGGCGTGGAAGGAGCTCGTCGACCTCGGCGACCACGTCTCTGTCACCGGTCAGGTGATCTCGAGCCGCCGCGGCGAGCTGTCGATCATGGTGGCGAGCTGGGCGATCGCGGCGAAGGCGCTGCTGCCGCTGCCGAACCTGCACACCGAGCTCTCCGAGGAGGGCCGGGTGCGCTCGCGCTTCCTCGACCTGATCGTCCGCGACCAGGCGCGCGACACCGTCATCGCCCGCGCCAAGGTGAACGCGTCGCTGCGCGACACGTTCACGAACCATGGATTCCTCGAGGTCGAGACGCCGATGCTGCAGATCCAGCACGGCGGCGCCGCGGCACGGCCGTTCGTCACCCGCTCCAACGCGTTCGACGCCGATCTCTACCTGCGGATCGCCCCCGAGCTCTTCCTCAAGCGCGCCGTCGTGGGCGGCATCGACCGCGTGTTCGAGATCAACCGCAACTTCCGCAACGAGGGCGCCGACTCGACCCACAGCCCCGAGTTCGCGATGCTCGAGGCCTACCAGGCCTACAGCGATTACAACGGCATCGCCGACCTCACGCAGGAGCTCATCCAGAACGCCGCCGTCGCGGTCGCCGGCTCCACCACCGTGACCTGGGCCGACGGCACCGAGTTCGACCTCGGCGGGCAGTGGGAGCGCCTCTCGATGTACGGCTCGCTGTCCGAGGCATCCGGCCGCACGATCACCCCCGAGACCCCGCTCGACGTGCTGCGCGCGCTCGCCGCGGAGGTCGGCGTCGAGGTGCCCGAGAAGGTCGCGACGCACGGCAAGTACGTCGAGGAGCTGTGGGAGCACTTCGTCAAGGGCTCGCTCGAGCGTCCGACGTTCGTGATGGACTTCCCGCTCGACACCTCACCGCTCGTGCGTGAGCACCGCACGATCCCGGGCGTCGTGGAGAAGTGGGACCTGTACGTCCGCGGCTTCGAGCTGGCGACCGGATACTCCGAGCTCGTCGACCCCGTCATCCAGCGCGAGCGGTTCGTCGAGCAGGCGAAGCTCGCCGCGCGCGGCGACGACGAGGCGATGCGCGTCGACGAGGAGTTCCTGCGCGCCCTCGAGCATGGCATGCCGCCCACCGGGGGCATGGGCATGGGCATCGACCGGCTGCTGATGGCCCTCACGGGTCTCGGCATCCGCGAGACGATCCTCTTCCCGCTCGTCAAGTAGCGCCCGCGCGCGATGGCGGCCTCGCTCTGGCTCACGCTGCTCGTCGCGTGCATCGTGATCAGCTTCACCCCGGGTGCCGGGGCCATCAACACGATGGGCAACGCGCTGAACCATGGATTCCGGCGCGCCATCTGGGGCATCCTCGGCCAGCAGGCGGCCCTGATCGTGCACATCGCGATCGTCGCGCTCGGCGTCGGCGTGCTCGTGGCCTCCTCTCCCGTGCTGTTCAACGTGATCCGCTACGCCGGCGCGGCCTACCTCGCCTACCTCGGGCTGCGGCTGCTCGTGCAGCGCCCGTCGCCTCAGGCGGAGGGCGCCGAGGCCTGGTCTGCGAGCGATGAGGTGACGGATGCCTCGGTGGGTGCGGTCTCGCCGGGGGCGGTGTCAACGGGGGTGGTCGCTCCTCACGCGGACGCGCGTCGCGCGGAACCGACCGGCGCCGCGCCCGTTGCCGCGCCCGTCGAGACGCGCTGGTCGATGTTCCGGCGCGGGCTGTGGGTGAATCTGCTGAACCCGAAGGCGATCGTGTTCTTCCTGGCCTTCCTCCCGCAGTTCATCCGGCCCGCCGATCCGCTGCTGCCGCAGTACGCGACCGTCACCGCCACCGCGGTAGCCGTGGACATCGCCGTGATGTGGGGCTTCTTCGCGCTCGCGGCGCAGGGCTTGCGCCGGTTCACGCGCACCCCGCGCGGGCAGCGCATCATCGACCGGGTGTTCGGCTCGCTCTTCCTCGCCGTCGCGGTGCTGCTCGCACTCGTCCACTGACCCGCGCCGGTCGGCGCCGCGCCGCAGCCGCGCCGCCCCGCCACGCGCCGCTCCGCGCCCCGGATCACCGCAGCCGGAACGCCCAGTCGGGCAGATGTCCCGCCCGCACGAACGAGCGCACGATGTCGGCCAGCCCGTGCCGGCGATCGATCGCGAGTGCCATCGCCGCGTAGCGGTCGGCGTGCGACGAGCGGCCGAGCGCCCACGAGATCCACGCGCACAGCGCGAGCGGGCCCGGTCGCTGCGTCTTCGGCACGAGCGCCGCGACCTCCCGCACGAGGGCCAGGGCGCGCTCGAGGCGCTCGGCGTCGGGCCGCGGACCCTCGCCCCACATCACCGAGGCGAGATCGGCGGGGTACTCGGCACCGTCCTCCCACCGGCGCTGCGCCTCCATCGCCAGGTCGCCGCCGGCGACGTCGGTCGCCCACTGCACGAGCGCGACATCCCGCAGCGACGGACGGGCCAGGCACCATCCGAGCATCGCCGTGCGCATCGGCGCGTCCGACGGCTGCCACGTCAACGCGTCCTCGTACAGCGTCGGCAGGTCGTCGAGCTCGCACGCCGCCTCGAGCGCCGCCGGGTCGATGCGGGGGCTGTTCTCCGCTGTCGCCCTGCCCGTCCCCTTCGTCTCGCGCGACGAGCCGCGCGTGCTCTCCGACACCGACGGGATGCCGCAGATCGCCTCGAGCGCCGCCGACAGCGCGCCCATGCCCTGCGCCACCGCCTCTCTCATCTGCGCGTCGACCGGCGGCAGCGTCGCCCCCGACGCCTGATCGCCGTGCGGCGAGGCATCCACCCCCGCCTCATCGAGCGACGCCGCGTCGGCCGCGTGCACGCGCAGCCCGTCGAGCGGATGCCCGCCCGGCGGCAGATCGGGGTCGTCGTGCCCGCCCCACCCGTCGGTCGCCACGGTCAGCGCATCGATGACGTGGATGCCACAGGCATCCGCGTGCGCGTCGAGCGCGTCGATCAGGGCGCGGCCCGGGAGGCGGAATCCCGCCTCCGACGGGAGTCCGAACGCCGCGCCGGGTCCGCTGCCGATCGCCTCGTCGGTGTAGATGACGGCGATGACGGCCTCGGCGTCGGCCATGCGGCAGATCATGCCGATCGCGCGCGAGGCGAGGGTGTCGACGAGGTCGTCGGGCGGCAGGTCGAGGCGCATCGCGCCGAGACTTCGGCCGCGCGCCATCGGCACGAGAACGAGGCTCCGCGTCGGCGTGAAGCCGAGGAGCCGGGGGACGAGAGACAGGAACTGCGCCGCATCGGCGGCTTTCACGGTAACGGACATGCGCTCGAGCGTGCTCGCTCGCGGGGGCGGGTGGGAGCGGCGAAGACCCGATTGTGGAGGCCGAATCGACGCCTGTGGATAACTTCCGTACGATGGAGCCATGGATTCGTATTGGGTCGCCGTCGTCTGGTCGCTGCTGCCCACCGTCGTGGTGCTGGGGCTGTTCGCCTTCGTGCTCCGATCGATTCTGCGCATGGACCGGAGCGAGCGCCGCGCCTACGCACGGATCGAAGAGGAGGAGCGCGCCAAGCGCGGCCTCCCGCCCGCAGGATCCGATCACCGGGCCGCCTGAGTCGGGCCGCCTGAGCGCGACCGACGCGCCGGGTGAGGCCCGGCCGACTCCCCGCGTGAACACTCGCCCGATACGCTGAGCAGACCATCGGGGGCAAGGAGAGCGCGTGGATCAGACCGGATGGGCACTCGTCTGGGTGATCTTCGTCTTCGTGCTCGATATCACCGTGCGCATCCTGGCGATCATCTTCGTGCCGCGAAACCGTCGCCCCACCGCGGCGATGGCCTGGCTGCTGGCGATCTACTTCATTCCGATCGTCGGCGTGCTGCTGTTCCTGCTCATCGGCAACCCGCGCCTGCCGCGCAAGCGCCGGCGCAAGCAAGAGGTCATCAACGAGAGCATCCGGCAGATGAGCCGCGGCCTCAACCTCGGCACCCTCCGCCCGAACGCGCCCGACTGGTTCCGCTCGCTCGTGCGCCTGAACCGCAACCTCGGCGCCATGCCGATCTCGGGCGACAACGGCGCGATCCTGATCTCCGGCTACGAGGAGTCGCTCGACACGATGGCCGAGGCCATCCGGCAGGCGCAGGAGTACGTGCACGTCGAGTTCTACATCCTGCAGAGCGATGCCACGACGGACGACTTCTTCGCCGCACTCGAAGAAGTGGCCGCCCGCGGGGTCGCCGTACGCGTCCTCTTGGATCATTGGGCCAACCGCGGCAAGCCGTTCTACAAGAAGACGATCAAGCGGCTCGACGCCATGGGTGCCGACTGGCATCTCATGCTGCCCGTCCAGCCGTTCCGCGGAGCGTACACGCGTCCTGACCTCCGCAACCACCGCAAGCTCCTGGTTGTGGATGGATTGGTGGCGTTCACCGGTTCGCAGAACATCACCGATCCGACGTACAACCTGCGCAAGAACATCAAGCGGCGCCTGCGCTGGGTCGACATGATGACCCGCATCGACGGGCCCGTCGTGGCATCCATCAACGCCGTCTTCCTCTCCGACTGGTACAGCGAGACCGACGAGATCATCGACATCGAGCTGTTCGATGTGCGCACCGGCAGCGGTGATCTCGACTGCCAGGTCATCCCGTCGGGCCCCGGGTTCGAGTTCCAGAACAACCTCAAGCTGTTCATGTCGCTGCTGTTCGCGGCGCAGGACAAGCTCATCATCGTCTCGCCGTACTTCGTGCCCGACGAGGGGCTGCTCCTCGCGATCCAGACCGCCTGCCAGCGCGGGGTGCACGTGGAGCTGTTCGTCTCCGAAGAGGGCGACCAGGCGATGGTCTACCACGCGCAGCGCAGCTACTACGAGGCTCTCCTACGCGGCGGCGTGAAGATCTACATGTACAAGAAGCCGTACATCCTGCACTCCAAGTCGATGTCGGTCGACGACGAGGTCGCCGTCATCGGGTCGAGCAACATGGACATGCGCTCGTTCGGTCTCAACCTGGAGATCTCGCTGCTCATACGCGGCGAGGAATACGTCCGTCAGCTGCGCGCCGTCGAAGACCAGTACCGCGCGTCGAGCCGCGAGCTCACCCTCGACGAGTGGATGAAGCAGCCGCTCCGCTCGACCGTGCTCGACAACCTCGCCCGGCTCACCTCCGCACTGCAGTGACGCCGCGGGCGGCGTGTGGGGCTTCGCTCGCGCCACTTTGCGGGTGTTCTGGAGTCGTGGTCGCGTTTGGGTGCCAGTGGGGGCGGTGGCCGCGCGTTGCGGATGTCGCGCGTTTGGGCTTCGCTCGCGTCATCTTGCGGGTGTTCTGGGTTGCCGGTCGCGATTTGGCGCCGTCGGGCGCTTGCGGGCGTGGCCCCTGCCGCGTGTGGGATTTCGCTCGCGCCATTTTGCGGGTGTTTCGCGGCCGCGGTCGCGATTTGGCGCCATCGGGGGTGACGGATGCCGCTTCGCTCGCGCCAATTCGCTGAGTTCGCCCGGGTGGACCCACATCCCCGCGCGAGCGAAATCGGCCACAGCTTCGGCCACATCCTCCTCCACAGCGGCGCAAAACACGCGCCGTCGCCCTGCCGCTGTGGATAACCCGCACCGCACACCGCCTCGCGCGAGGGTGATGCCATGCATCCGTCGCCGCTTCCTTCCGATCTCGGTACCGCGTTCTCCGTCGGCGCGGCTCGGCAGGCCGGAGTGACCCCGTCGAGGCTGCGCGCTGGTGACCTCGCGCAGCCTTACCACGGGGTGCGCGCGGTGCGCCACGCGCCGCCAGCCAGCAGCAGGCCGGCGCCGACCGCCGAAGAGATGCTGCGCGAGCGGGCGCTGCAGTACGCGCACCGCATGACCGGTTACGAGTTCTTCAGCCACGTCCCCGCGGCGGTGATGTGGGGACTCCCGCTGCCCTCCTGGCTCGTGGTCGATCGGCTACCGGACGTTGCGGTACTCCTCCCGCGCCGGGCACCCGCGGGGCGGGGTGTGATCAGTCATGCGCTCAAGGGGGGCATGACGTACAGCGTCGTGCATCCGGAGTTGGGGGTGCCGGTCTCGACGGTCGCGAGCACCTGGGCTCTGCTCGGCGGAATGCTGGCACGGCTCGACGATGTCGTCGCGGTGGCGGATGCCGCGGTCCGCCAGCCGCTGCACACCAACGATGCGCCGGCGCTCGCGACGATCGACCAGTTGCGTGCCGCTGCTGGTGCGGGGCGACGCGTGCGCGGCGCACTGCTGAAAGAGGCGCTGCCGCTCGTGAGCACCCGCTCGCGCTCGCGTGCAGAGAGCCGGATGCGGGTCCTCCTCCAGCTGGGCGGCGTCCCCGATGCGGAGGTCAATTTCGATGTATGGCACCGCGGGGAGTGGCTCGCCCAGGTCGACCTCGCCTATCCCGAGGCGAAGCTCGCGCTCGAATACGAAGGGGAGCATCACCTCACCGACCCCGCGCAGTGGGCGGCCGACATCGCGCGGGTCGATCGGCTCGTCGAGGCGGGCTGGCGCGTGATCCGAGTGACAAAGGGCGACTTCGACGGCGGCGCGGTTGGGCTTGCGGCGCGAGTGCGCCGCGCGCTCGCGCGAGTGTGAGTCCGCGGCATCCGCTCGGGGCTCGCGTTGCGTCGCTCGCGGCATTTTGCGGGTGTGCGGGCTTGGTCCCTCTTCGCCAAGCTGGTCGTGAGTCATTCATGATCAGTGAGGGAGTTGGCGGGTATGTCGATCAGTCCGGGGTTCTCGACGGAGCAGATTCGTGAGTTCGTGCATCGGTACGAGATCCAGCCGTATGGACAAAAGGCGTTCTGGCTTGAGGAGCAGGGAGTCTCGTATGACCGGCTCCGGCGGTGGCGGTCGGCGGTGTTCGACGGTGATCTCGACCGTGGACTGATCCCGCGAGAAGGTGGAGTGGTGACCCCACCAGAGAAGCGCACCGGCATCGAGCGGCAACGCGCCCGTGAACGCGCCGCGCAGGAGGCGGAGGTCGCCCGGCTGACAGCCCGCGTGCGTGAACTCGAGCAGACTATCGAGACCCTGGGAAAAGCTATCGGGCTGGGGGTATCAGATGGTCTGTGTAAGGGGTGAGGTTCATCTCGAAGGAGAACATCATGGAGACCATGGCTATCAGTCCGGAGCGCGAGGAGCGTCG
>NZ_JAJJIB010000021.1:0-42476 GCF_020905435.1 Microbacterium sp. F2E
TCGTCACTCAGGACCAGATCAGCTTTCGGACGCCCAACTCGTGCCATACCCCATTCTAAGAGATAGACAACGAATTACTGGCGTACGACACTAGAGCGTCTCGCGACAAGGCGGAGAGCGGTCTGACCACCCGGTCCGGTCGCACCGGTCCCACCCCCCAGCACCACCCGAAAACCGAAAGGAACACCATGCGACACAGCACCAGACGCAGTCTCATCGTCGCCGCTACGGTGACCACCGCCGCCCTCACCCTCTCCGCGTGCGCGGGCTCGTCGAGCCCCGACAGTACGACCGACGCCGAGGGGACGTTCACCCCGCTCACCGAGATCTCGCTGCAGCTGCAGTGGCTGCCGCAAGCGCAGTTCGCCGGGTACTACCTCGCTCAAGAGCTGGGGTATTTCGAAGAGGAAGGCTTCGACTCGGTCGAGATCGTCCCGTCCGGCGGCGACATCGTGCCCCAGGACGCGCTGGCGGCGGGCGACGTCGACTTCGCGATCGCCTGGGTGCCGAAGGTGCTCGGCACCATCGAGTCCAGCGGCGTCGAACTGACCGACATCGCCCAGGTCTTCCAGAAGTCGGGCACGACGCAGGTCTCGTGGGCAGGGGACGGCATCACGAGCGTCGCCGACTTCGAGGGCAAGCGCATCGGCTCGTGGGGCTTCGGCAACGAGTGGGAGATCTTCGCCGCGATGGTTGCGGAGGACCTCGACTCGACGTCGGTGTCGATCACGACCCAGGACTTCTCGATGAACGCGCTGCTCGACGGCGACGTCGACGCGGCCCAGGCGATGACGTACAACGAGCTCGCGCAGGTCCTCGAGACCGTCAACCCCGACACCGGCGAGCTCTACACGCTCGACGACCTCGACGTCATCTACTACGAGGACACCGACGGCGCCATGCTGCAGGACGCCATCTGGGCGGACACCGAGCGACTCGCCGAGGACCCCGCGTACGCCGACGCCGCGGTACGGTTCCTCAAGGCGATCATCAAGGGCTGGCTGTACGCCCGCGACAACGTCGAGGAGGCGGCCGACATCGTGTGGGACGTCGCATCGACGGCGGAGCTGGCCTACCCGGTCGGCCCCGTGCACCAGCTGTGGCAGCTCAACGAGGTCAACAAGCTGATCTGGACGGATGCTCCGTTCGGCGCGATCGAGAGCTCGGCGTGGGAGAAGACCGTCGCCGGCGCGCTCGCCGCCGTCAACCAGGACGGCATGAACCTCATCACGGCGGCGCCCCCGGCATCCGCCTACTCCAACGAGTACATCGAGGCGGCCATCGCGGCCCTCGAGGCCGACGGCGTGACCGTCGACGGCAGCTACACCCCCATCGAGGTCACCCTCACCGAGGGCGGCCAGTAACACCACTCGATCTGCCGGGGGCCTCGCGCCCCCGGCAGATCACCTCACCGGGAGACACACCATGAGCACCACCGACTCCACCACCGACCTCGACCAGCTCACCCGCACGCTCGACCGTGCCCATGTCTTCCACTCCTGGTCGGCGCAGGCCGCGATCGCTCCGTTCCCGATCGCGGGCGGGCTCGGCACGCACGTGTGGGACCACTCGGGCCGCCGCTGGCTCGACTTCTCGAGCCAGCTCGTCAACGTCAACATCGGCCATCAGCACCCCGCCGTCGTCGCAGCCATCAAGGAGCAGGCGGAACTGCTCACCACGATCGCCCCCTCGACGGCCAACCTCTCGCGCGGCAGGGCCGCCGAGCTCATCGCCGGTCTCGCCCCCGACGGCTTCGAGAAGGTCTTCTTCACCAACGGCGGTGCGGATGCCAACGAGAACGCGATCCGGATGGCCCGCCTCCACACGGGGCGCGACAAGGTCCTGTCCCAGTACCGGTCCTACCACGGCAACACGGGCGCCGCGATCGTCGCGACGGGCGACTGGCGCCGCGTGCCCAACGAGTTCGCCCGCGGGCACGTGCACTTCTTCGGCCCGTACCTCTATCGCAGCGAGTTCTGGGCGAGCACGCCCGAGCAGGAGTGCGAGCGCGCCCTGCACCACCTGCGGCGGGTCATCGAGGCCGAAGGGCCGGCGACGATCGCCGCGATCCTGATCGAGTCGATCCCGGGGACCGCGGGCGTCCTGGTCCCGCCGCCCGGATATCTCGCGGGGGTGCGGGCGCTCGCCGACGAGTTCGGCATCGTGCTCATCCTCGACGAGGTGATGGCGGGGTTCGGACGCACGGGTCGCTGGTTCGCGTTCGAGGACCACGGCGTCGTCCCCGACCTCATCACCTTCGCCAAGGGCGTCAACAGCGGGTACGTGCCGGTCGGCGGCGTGCTGATCTCCGACCCCATCGCGGCGACCTTCGACGACCGGGTGTTCCCGGGCGGACTGACCTATTCGGGGCATCCGCTCGCCGCGGCATCCATCGTCGCGACGATCGAGGCGATGCGCTCCGAAGGCATCGTCGAAGGCGCCCGGCGCGTCGGGGCCGACGTGCTCGGTCCCGCGCTGCGGCAGCTCGCCGAGCGGCACCCTGCGATCGGCGAGGTCCGCGGCGTCGGTGTGTTCTGGGCGATCGAGTTCGTCGCCGACCCGCAGACGCGCGAGCCGGTCTCGGCGGCGGTCATGGGGCGCCTGAAGGCCGACCTGTTCCAGCGCGGACTGCTGCCGTTCGTCGCCGACAATCGCATCCACGTCGTCCCCCCGTGCCCCGTCACCGCCGACGAGGTGGCGGAGGCGATCGACATCTACGACGCCGCGTTCTCCGCGGTGCTCTGATCCGACGACGATCCGGAGAAGGACGACATGAGCAACGGCAGCATCTCGACGCCGATCATCGACCACCGCGTGGGGGGAGCGCCCTGGTCGGGGGCCTCATCCCGCACCGCACCCGTGTACAACCCCGCGACCGGTGCGGTGAGCGCTCAGGTGCGTCTGGCCGGCGCCGCCGACCTCGACGCCGCGGTCGCGACGGCATCGGCCGCGTGGCCGGCCTGGCGCGACGCGAGCATCGCCAAGCGGCAGACCGTGCTGTTCGCGTTCCGCGAGCTGCTGAACGCGCGCAAGGACGAGCTCGCGGCGATCCTGACCGCGGAGCACGGCAAGGTGACCTCCGACGCGCTGGGCGAGATCACCCGCGGCCTCGAGGTCGTCGAGTTCGCGTGCGGACTCGGCCACCTGCTGAAGGGCTCGTACTCCGACAGCGTCTCCACGGGAGTCGACGTGTACACGCTGCGCCAGCCGCTCGGCGTGGTCGGGGTCATCAGCCCGTTCAACTTCCCCGCGATGGTGCCGCTGTGGTTCGTGCCCATCGCACTGGCCGCCGGCAACGCGGTCGTGCTCAAGCCGAGCGAGAAGGACCCGTCCGCGTCCGTCTGGATCGCCGACCTGTTCGCCGAGGCCGGCCTGCCGGACGGAGTGCTGAGCGTCGTCCACGGCGACAAGGAGGCCGTCGACGCCCTCATCGACCACCCCGCCGTGCGCGCGGTGTCCTTCGTCGGATCGACGCCCATCGCGGCCTACATCTACGAACGCGCCGGGGCCGTGGGCACACGCGTGCAGGCGCTCGGCGGTGCCAAGAACCACATGCTCGTGCTGCCCGACGCCGACCTCGACCTCGCCGCCGACGCCGCCGTGAACGCGGGGTTCGGTTCGGCGGGCGAGCGGTGCATGGCCGTGTCGGCGGTGCTCGCCGTCGAGCCGATCGCAGACGCGCTCGTCGCCAAGATCGCCGAGCGCATGGCGACGCTGCGCACGGGCGACGGCACCCGCGGGTGCGACATGGGGCCGCTCATCACGCGCGAGCATCGGGACAAGGTCGCCTCGTACATCGACATCGCCGCCGCGGACGGCGCCGATGTCGTCGTCGACGGGCGCGATGTCGTCGTCGACGGCGAGCCGGGCGGGTTCTGGCTGGGGCCGACCCTGATCGACCGTGTGCCCCTGTCGTCGCGCGCGTACACCGACGAGATCTTCGGCCCTGTGCTGTCGGTGATCCGGGTCGCGGGCTACGACGAGGCGCTCGCGATCATCGAGGCGGGGCCCTACGGCAACGGGACGGCGATCTTCACGAACGACGGCGGCGCCGCGCGGCGGTTCCAGCGTGAGGTGTCCGTGGGCATGGTCGGCATCAACGTGCCGATCCCCGTCCCCGTCGCCTATCACTCGTTCGGCGGGTGGAAGGCGTCGCTGTTCGGCAGCGCGAAGGCGTACGGTCCGCAGGGGTTCGAGTTCTTCACGCAGGAGAAGGCCGTCACCGCTCGCTGGCTCGACCCCTCGCACGGCGGCCTCAACCTCGGGTTCCCGCAGCACGATTGAGCCCTCCCATGCCCCGCCCCGGCTCCGTTCTTCCCGCGTCCGTCGTGCCCGCGCAGATCGACGACCTCGATGAGGCGATCGCCGCGCTCGGCGCCACGGGCGACGACTTCGCGCGGCTGCTCGACAGAGCATCCGCGATGCGCGACGAAGGGCTGCGCCGGGCGGGCAGACCCGGGGTGATCACCTACTCGCGCAAGGTGTTCGTTCCGCTGACGACCCTCTGCCGCGACCGCTGTCACTACTGCACCTTCGTGGACACGCCGGCCCAGCTCATGCGCAAGGGGGCTCCGCTGTTCCTGTCCGACGAGCAGATCCTCCGCATCGCGCGGGCCGGGCGCGAGCTCGGCTGCCGGGAGGCGCTGCTCACGCTGGGCGATCGCCCTGAGGAGCGGTGGCCGCAGGCGCGGCAGTGGCTCGACGAGCACGGCTTCGCCTCGACGCTGGACTACGTGGCGCGCGCCGCGCGCCTCATCACCGAGCACACGGGGCTGCTCGCGCACGCCAACCCCGGCGTCATGTCGGCGGACGAGCTCGGCATGCTGCGCGAGGTCGCCCCCTCGATGGGGATGATGCTCGAGACGACCTCCCGCGACCTGTTCGAGCGGCCCGGCGGCGTGCACTACGGCTCGCCGGACAAAGACCCCGCGGTGCGGCTCGCGGTGCTCGAGGATGCCGGCCGGGCGCGCATCCCGTTCACCTCCGGCATCCTCGTCGGCATCGGCGAGACGCTCGCCGATCGGGCCGCGTCGCTGTTCGCGCTCCGCGACGTGCACCGCCGCCACGGGCATCTGCAGGAAGTGATCGTGCAGAACTTCCGCGCCAAGCCGCGCACCGCGATGCGCGATGCGATGGACCCCTCGGAGCGCGAGTACGCCGCCGCGATCGCGGTCGCCCGACTCGTCCTGGGCCCCGAGATGCGGATCCAGGCGCCGCCGAACCTCACGCGCCTGGACGACCTCGCGCTGCTCGTGCGCGCGGGCGTCGACGACTGGGGCGGTGTCTCGCCGCTGACGGCCGATCACGTCAACCCGGAACGGCCGTGGCCGCAGCTCGACGAGCTCGCGATGCGCACCCGCGCGTGCGGCTACGAGCTGACCGAGCGCCTCACCGCGCACCCCGAGTACGTGCAGGATGCCGCACAGTGGATCGATCCGGCGCTGCACGGTGCCGTCACGCGTCTCGCCGGGCCCGATGGGCTCGCGGCGACCGGCGCGGCTGTCGATCAGGACGCGCGCGTGCCGGAGGCGAGCGCGCGGCGCGCGGGCGCGGCGGTGGCCGATCTCGTCGACCGCGCCGCGATCGACCCGGGCGTGCTCGACGATCGCGAGTGGGAGATCCTGCTGCGCGCCGAGGGCGCAGAGCTCGAGCAGGTCGTGGCGGCGGCCGATGAGCTGCGCCGGCTGACCGTCGGTGAAGCCGTCAGCATCGTCGTCAACCGCAATCTCACCTCGACGGGGCTGCGCGCCCACGACACGGGGAGAGCGGGGGAGTTCACCCTCGCCGAGGTCGGGGAGATCGCCCGGGACGCCGTCGCGCTCGGCGCGACGGAGCTGTGCGTCCAGGGCCGGCTGCCCGACGGCGAGGACCCGAGCGGCTACCTCGAGATCGTGCACGCCGTGCGCCGCGCCGCGCCGGCGCTGCACCTGCATGCGTTCCGCCCGCAGGACATCGACGACCTCGCCACGCGCGGTGGTCTCGGCGTGGACGCGGCGCTCGAGGCCCTCGTCGCAGCGGGAGTCGGGACCTTCCCGGGGACCGGCGTCAAGGTGCTGAGCGAGCGCGTGCGCCGCCTCGTCGCCCCCGAGGACCTCGGGATCGACCGGTGGGTCGAGATCGTGGTCGCCGCGCATCGACGCGGGCTCCGCTCGACGTCGGTGCTGTTCTACGGCCACGTCGAGACCTCGCTCGAGCGCATCGCCCACCTGCGTCTGCTGCGCGAGATCCAGCGCGACACGGGCGGCTTCACGGAGTTCGTCCCGATCCCGCTTCCCGGTCACGGCGTCCCGCTCGTGCCCGGCAGGTCGCCGCGCGACGAGCACCGTGCGATGGTCGCCGTCTCACGGCTGCTCCTGGGTGGATCGATGGGCGGATCGATCCGGAACCTGCAGATCCCGTGGACTCGGCACGGGGTGGACCTCGCCGCCGAGCTGCTGCGCTGCGGCGGCAACGACCTCGGCGGCACGCTGCTGGACGGCGGCGTGCGGCCCGACGCGGGCGTCGAACAGGGACTCGAGCTGCCGGTCGCCGCGGCCGCACGGCTGGCCGGGCGGGTGATGCGCCCGTTGCGGGTGCGCGCCACTGACTACGCCGATGCCGGCCACGCCGTCGCCGACGCCGCCGAGTCGGGAGGCGCGGCATGACCACGCGGATCGGCGTCGCCGTCATCGGCGCCGGGTTCGCCGGCATCGCGGTCGCCGCGCGGTTGCGGGCCGCGGGCCACGACGTGCGCATCATCGAGCGGGCGCCCCGCGTGGGCGGGACGTGGCGCGACAACGTCTATCCGGGTGTCGCCTGCGACGTGCCCTCGCACCTGTACAGCCTGGCGGACCACCCGCATCCGGGCTGGTCGACGCAGTTCGCCCCGGGCGGGGAGATCCGCGACTATCTCGAACGCATCGTCGCCGAATCGGGGCTGCACGACGTCCTGCGGCTCGGCGTCGCCCTGGAGCACGCCGACTGGGACGCGCATGCCCGTCGGTGGCGGTTGACGCTGGCAGGCGGTGAGACGCTGCACGCCGACGCGCTGGTCCTCGCGTGCGGCCGCCTCGTCGAGCCGCGGCTTCCCGACGTGCCCGGAATCGCGTCCTTCCCCGGACCCGTGCTGCACACGGCGCGCTGGGATGCCGGGTTCGACCCCGCCGGAAAGCGCATCGCCGTCATCGGGACCGGCGCCAGCGCCGTCCAGCTCGTGCCGCAGCTGGCCCGCCGGGGCGCCGAGGTCACCGTGTTCCAGCGCACGCCCGCGTGGATCGTGCCGCGGGGCGGGCGCGACTACACCACGGCCGAGCGCGACCGCTTCGCGCGGCATCCGGAGCTCATCGCGGCGCTGCGTGCGCGCCTGCTCGCCGACGACGAGGCGCGCTTCGCGGCGCGGGCCGGTCACGACCGTGCGGCGGCCGACGCCGCGCGGTCCGAGGCGACCCGGCACCTCGCGGCACAGGTGCCTCCCGGCGCGCTGCGCGCACGGCTGACGCCGGACTACCCGTTCGGCTGCAAGCGGGTGCTGCGCTCCGACGACTTCTATCCCGTGCTCGCCTCCGGGGCCGCCGTGCTGGAGCCGTCCGCCCTGGCCGCCGTCGAGGAGGGCGTGCTCGTGGCGGCCTCCGGGGCGCGGTACGCCGACATCGACGCGGTCGTGCTGGCCACCGGCTTCCACGCGCAGCGCCAGCCGTACGCGGAGATCGTGCGCGGCGAGGACGGGATGAGTCTTGCGGACCACTGGGCGACGGGCATGACCTCGTTCGCCTCGACGGTCGTCGCGGGGTTCCCGAACTTGTTCGTCCTCAACGGGCCGAACGCGGCGCTCGCCCACACGTCGTCCCTGCTGATCCTCGAAGAGCAGGCGGGCTACGTCACGCGGGCGCTGGGCCGGCGCACCGCGCACGGCGGCGTCCTGCGGACCAGGCCCGAGGCCGAGCGCGGGTACACGGCATCCATCGATCGGCGTGCCCGCGGCACGTCCTGGCTCGGCGGCTGCGACAGCTGGTATCGCGACGATCGCTCCGGCCGACTCACCCTGCTGTGGCCGGGCACGGTGGCCGATTTCCGTGCGATGATGGCGGCCGCCGACGGCTCCGAGTTCGAGCCCGCGTTCGATTCCGATGGACGGCCGCTCACACCGGAGCGGCTCGCGCACTACCAGGAGGTGTGAGATGACCGTGCGATTCGGCTACAAGGCATCCGCCGAGCAGTTCGGTCCGACCGAGCTGGTCGATCTCAGCGTGCGGGCGGAGCGCGCGGGGTTCGACTCGGTCTTCGTCTCCGACCACTTCCAGCCCTGGATGCACGAGGGCGGGCATTCGCCCTCCGTGCTGCCCGTGCTCGGTGCGATCGGTGCGCGCACGGAGCGCGTGCTGCTGGGAACGTCGGTGCTCACCCCGACGTTCCGCTACCACCCGGCCGTCGTGGCCCAGGCGTTCGCGACGCTCGGGGTCATGTTCCCGGGGCGCGTCGTCCTCGGCGTCGGCACGGGCGAGGCGCTCAACGAAGTGACGCTCGGGCTGTCGTGGCCCGACCCGCCCGAGCGGTTCCAGCGGCTCAAGGAGGCGATCGCCCTCATCCGCGAACTGTGGACCCGCGAACGGGTGAGCTTCGACGGGACGTATTACCGGGTGACGGATGCCACGGTGTACGACCGACCCGACATCCCCGTCCCGATCTGGATCGGTGCCGCCGGCCCCGCCGCCGCACGGCTGGCCGGACGCGTCGCGGACGGGTTCATCACGACGAGCGGCAAGGACCCCGCGCTGTACACCGACACCCTCCTCCCCGCCGTCGCGCAGGGGCTCGCCGCGGCGGGCCGTGCGGACGACGACCTCGAGCGCATGATCGAGGTCAAGGTCTCGTATCACCCCGATCGCGACGAAGCGCTCGAGCGCACCCGGTTCTGGGCGCCGCTGGCGCTCACCCCCGAAGAGAAGACCGGCATCGACGACCCGCTCGAGATGCAGCGGGCCGCCGCACGGCTGCCGATCGAACGCGCGGCATCCCGGTTCATCGTCTCGGACGACCCCGACGAGCACGTCGAGCGGATCGCCGCGTACGTCGACATGGGGTTCCGCCACCTCGTGTTCCACGACCCGGGGCACGATCAGGGCGGCTTCTTCGACCGCTACGAGGCCGAGATCCTGCCCCGTCTGCGCGAGAGGTTCCCGCAGTGACGCCGACGGCCGACTGGGTCGTGATGATCCCCGTGCGCGCCGCGGCCACCGCGAAGTCGCGTCTCGCGCCGCTCGGCGGTGCCCGTGCGCAGGTCGCCCGCGCGGTCGCCCTCGACACGATCACCGCCGTCGTGCAGTGCCCCGCCGTCGCGCGCGTGCTGGTCGTCACCGACGACGCCACGCTGCCGGCCGCCCTTCCCGCCGGCGTCGAGGTCGTCGCCGACGGTGCGGAGGGGATCGACGAGGCGCTGCGCCTGGCGGCGGCGCTGGCCGGTGACGACGCTCACCGCGCGGCGCTGCCGGGGGACCTCCCCGCGGTGACCGGCGCGGAGCTGGCCGCGGCGCTGGAGCGCGCGCACGCGGTGCGACGCGGCGTCGTCGCCGATGCCGAGGGCACCGGGACGACGCTTCTCACCGCACGCGCCGGGGTGCCCTGGCGCAGCGCGTACGGCGCCGGTTCCCTCGGGCGTCACGTCGCGCTCGGGTGCGTCGTGCTCGAGCTGCCCGCAGACTCCGGCCTGCGACGCGACGTCGACACCCCCGACCAGCTCGCGGCGCTGGCCGACCGGCTCGGCCCCACCACGGCGGCTTCGCTGACCCGCGCGACGGCCGGGGCGGATGCCGCGCCCGAGACCCCGGACTGAGCGAGCCCGGACAGAGAGAAGGGCCGGTCGGCGTGACGCCGACCGGCCCTGTCATCTTGTTGCATCAGCGATGTGCAGAAGAGGAGTTCTGCAACGCGATCCCGCAGCCTGGGGAAGCCGGCGGATCGCGGTGAGACGACTGTATGACGCGGCGACGGCGGCGGCGGCGACTCTCGTCGTTCGCATACCGGTCGCATAGCCGACTGTCAGGAACGCAGCAGAGCGAAGCCCGCCGACACCGAGACCGACACACGGTGATCCGAGCCGGCGTCGACGGTCAGCCGGTTCTGGAACTCGCCCGCCGACACGTCGCTCGCCACGGCGTACGACGCATCCGGGAGCGTCAGCTCCAGTCGACCCGCGCTGACGTCGACCGTCACCTCCTGGGGTGCCCTGCCCGTGAGCTCGCCGCCGATCGCGCCGGCGCTCAGGCGCAGATCGGCCTCGTCGACGCCGTCCAGGTCGAGCACGAGACGGCCCGCCGAGACGTCGGCGTCCAGGCTCTGCGCGGTCCCCGAGACGCTCATCGAGCCCGCGCTGAGATCGAGGTCGAGGCTGCTGTACCGGCCGTCGGCACGCAGGGCTCCCGCACTCAGCGACAGATCGGCGTCGAGCGCGACGCTCGCGAGCGACTGCGGCAGCGTCAGCACCGCGACGTCGCCTTCGCCGAACAGACGCCAGCCGCCCCACCAGCCGCGGTCGGTGCGTACGGTGACGCTGTCGCCGTCGCGGCCGAGGCGCCAGTCCGCGGCGCCGCCCTGCACATCGAGGCTGACGGTGTCGCCGCCGTAGACGATCGTGAGGTCGGCGGCCGCCACGTCGACGTCGAGGCTGCGGATGCCCGTGGCATCCGCCGTCAGCGTCAGCGTCTCGGTGCGCTGCGATGCCGCGCGCACCGCCGAGAACACGCCGCTGAACACGGCGCCGACGATGAGCACGGAGCCGAGCACGATCGCCAGGATCGCGATCACGCGCGCCGAGGAGCGCGGACCGTCCTGCTGGGGACCGTTCCCGGACGGACCGGGGGCCGGGGGCGCGGGGGGCTGCGGGGGAGTCAGGGTGGTGCTCACAGGTGTGCTCCGTTCTGAGGGGCGCCGTCGGCGCCGGGATGCTGGCCGTGCTCGAGGTGCACCAGCACCGCGAGCACACGGCGGTTGCCGTGCTCGTCCTGCTCGAGGTCGAGCTTCTGGAACAGGGAGGTGATGTGCTTCTCGACGCTCGCCTCGGTGACGAACAGCGTCTGTGCGATCGCCTGGTTGCTCTTGCCTTCGGCGATGAGTGCCAGGACGGTGCGCTCGCGGTCGGTGAGCCGCGCCATCCGCTCGTCGCGGGCGCGGCGCGTCAGCAGCTGCGCGACGACCTCGGGGTCGAGCACGGTGGCACCCGCCCCGATGCGCTCGACGGCGTCGAGGAAGTCGCGGATGTCGGCGACGCGGTCCTTCAGCAGGTAGCCGAGGGCGCCGGCCTGACCGGTGATGAGCTCGCTCGCGTACCGCTCCTCGACGTACTGGCTGAGCACGAGGACGGGCAGCGCCGGGTGGTCGGCGCGCAGCGCGATCGCGGCGCGGATGCCTTCGTCGGTGTAGGTGGGCGGCAGCCGCACGTCGAGGATGCACAGCTCGGGGTCGGTGCGGGCGACGTTCTCGGCGAGCTCGGTGGCGTCGACGAGCGCCGCGACGACGGTGTGTCCGGCGTCCTCCAGCAGGCGCACGAGTCCCTCGCGCAGCAGGGCGGAGTCCTCGCAGATCAGGATGCGCACGGGACGCTCACCTCCAGGGTGGTCGGGCCGCCGGCCGGGCTGTCGAGACGGCTCGTGCCACCGGCCGCGGCGATGCGGTTGGCGATGCCGTCGAGGCCGCCGCCGGGGAGGATGCGCGCGCCGCCGATGCCGTTGTCCTCGACGCGTGCCCACAGCGTCGGCGTGCCACCGACGGCCTCGTCGTCGCGCAGGCGCACCGTGACGCGTGTCTCACTGGCGCGCGAGTGCTTCGCGGCGTTGGTGAGCGCCTCGGCGATCGCGAAGTACGCGGCCGCCTCGGCGGTGCGGCTGCACCGGCTCGTCGAGGCATCCGGCAGGCGTACGTCGAGCTGCACGGGAACGTGCGACCGGGCGGCGAGGGCCGAGAGGGCGGCATCCAGCCCCCTGTCGTCGAGGACCGAGGCGTGGATGCCGCCGGCCAGCTGGCGCAGTTCGGTGATGGCGGCCTTGGTCGAGGTGTGCGCCTCGTCGATGAGCGCCTTCGCGGCGGCAGGATCGGTGTCGATCTTCTGCTGCGCGAGGCCCAGGGTCATCGCGACCGAGACGAGCCGGGGCTGCACGCCGTCGTGCAGGTCGCGCTCGATGCGGGTGCGTTCGACCTCGCCGGCGCGCACGGCGCTCTCCCGCTGCGTGCCGGCCTCGCGCGCCTGCTCGACGAGCTGGGCTTCACGGTTCGGCACGAGGATCGCCCGCGTCAGCACGCCGTGGAGCACGGCGATGCCGGCGAGCAGGGCGGCGCAGACGATGAGGCCGAGGACGCCGACCAGCAGCGCCCACTCGACGGCGACGTGGAGGCCCGTGACCGGCACGCGCACGGTGTCGCCGCCGAAGAGCGGGGCGAACAGCAGCACGAGGCTCGAGGCGAGCCGCCGACCAGCGGCAGCACGAACAGGCCGAGGATGGTCGAGACCGCGGCCGACGCGATGCCGCGCCACATCGGGCCGTCGGTGAACTGGTCCCAGACGCTGCTCAGCCACCCGGCGAACCCCGGGCGGTCGCGGCGACGCGCGCGCAGGGCGGGCAGGCCGTACCGATAGAGACCCTCGACCCGCTCGTACTCGAGCCACGCGGTCGCGTAGAGCGCGTAGACGAAGGCGAGGAGGAACAGCAGTCCGATGCCGAACAGCAGCACGAGGCTGATGCCGAGGCTCAGCAGCGTGGCGAGCACACCGAAGATCACCGAGCCCACGACGCCGACCGCGGCCAGCTGGGCGAGCGCGCCCAGGGCGCGCGCCGTGCGCCCGCGCCGCGACCGCGTGGACGGAGAGGTGGTCGCCGGGCCTGCCGGTCCGGCGGCTGTCCCTACAGCCGGTGGGACGGGCGTCGCGGAGGGCGCCGGAGCGGCCTCGGAGGTGGCCGCGGGGAGGGGCGCGGGAATGCTCGCGGTGGTCATGGCTCCTACGGTAGGGGCGGCCCACGCACGGGCACACGGGTGCCAGCCGGTGGAATCGGATTCGGGATAACCCCCGGCCCGCGGGAGGATGGAGGGGTGAGCGCCCCCGACATCCGCCTGATCGCCGTCGACATGGACGGCACACTGCTGCGCCCCGACGGCTCCATCCCCGAGGGTCTGTGGAGCCTCCTCGACCGAATGCGGGAGCGCGGCGTCGCGTTCGCCCCCGCGAGCGGCCGTCAGCTGGCGACCCTCCAGCGCATGTTCGCCGGAGTGGAGGGCGAGCTCGACTACATCGCGGAGAACGGCGCGTACGTGGTGCGGGGCGACGAGGAGGTGAGCTCCGACGCCGTGGATGCCCGTTTCGCGGCATCCGTCGTCGCGCGCCTGCGCGCCCACGTCGCCGCCGGAACGCTCCGCGCCGGAATCGTCGTCTGCGGCAAGCGGTCGGCCTACATCGAGGAGACCCACCCGGAGTTCCTCGCCGAGGTGCAGAAGTATTACGCGCGCCTCGAGATCGTGGACGACCTCGACGCCGTCGACGACCAGGTGCTCAAGCTCGCGATCTACGACTTCGACGGCGGCGAGGAGCACACCGCCGTCGCCTTCGCCGATCTCCGCGAGACCCATCAGGTCGTCGTCTCGGGGCTGCACTGGGTCGACATCATGAACGCCACGGTGAACAAGGGCGTGGCCCTCCGGAACCTCCAGGCGGCCCTCGGGGTCACCCCCGCCCAGACCGCGGCCTTCGGCGACTACCTCAACGATCTCGAGCTGCTGCAGGCGGCCGACTGGTCCTACGCCATGGCCGACGCGCACCCCGACGTCGCGGCGGTCGCCCGCCACCGCGCGCCCTCGAACGCCGACGCGGGCGTGGTCACCGTCATCGAGGGGCTGCTCGGCGACTGAACCCGCGCGCGTCGGGTAGACCCCCGGCGCCTCCCGCGGGCGTAGCGTGGATGCCATGGTCACGATTCCCACGGTCACTCTGAACGACGGCACCATCTTCCCCCAGCTCGGATTCGGCACCTACAAGCTGACCGGCGACGACGGCATCGCCGCGATCGGCTCGGCGATCGAGAACGGCTACCGGCTTCTCGACTCGGCCCTCAACTACGGCAACGAGAAGGAGGTCGGCGAGGCGGTGCGGCGCAGCGGCATCCGCGACGAGCTGATCGTCACGACGAAGGTGCCCGGCCGCGAGCACGGCTACGAGGAGACGATCCACTCGGCGCACGCGTCGCTCGACCGCCTCGGGCTGGACCGCATCGACCTCTACCTCATCCACTGGCCGAACCCGTCGGTCGATCGCTATGTCGAGACCTTCCGCGCCATGATCGACCTCCGCGAGAAGGGCCTCGTCGGCTCCGTCGGCGTCTCGAACTTCACCGAGGCGATGCTCACCCGCCTCATCGACGAGACCGGTGTCACCCCGGCCGTCAACCAGGTCGAGATGCACCCCTACTTCCCGCAGCAGGCGCTGCGCGCCTTCCACGCGAGCCATGGCATCCGCACCGAGAGCTGGAGCCCGCTCGCGCGCCGCAGCGAGCTGCTCTCGGAGCAGGTCATCGCCGACGTGGCATCCGCGCACGGGGTGACGCCCACGCAGGCGGTGCTGCGCTGGCACACCCAGCTCGGCTCGACGCCCATCCCCAAGTCGGCGACGCCGGAGCGTCAGGTCGAGAACGCCGACATCTTCGGGTTCACGCTGACCGATGACGAGGTGCGGGCGATCTCGGGCCTCGAGCGCGGCCGGCTCTGGGGCGGCGACCCCGACACGCACGAAGAGATGTGACGCGGGCCGCCGGGCGGGCGGGTCGTGTGGCGCCGCCGCCGGCGGTATGCGCGGCCGCGCGGGCGGGCCATCCGACTCGGGCTACTACGGCTGCCCGGGCGGGTCAATCCCCCTGACGGCGGCCGGTGCGGCGCTTACGGTGGCTGCAGACGCGGCCGCGCGGCCGCGAGAAGCGGAGGGCGCGATGAGCGACCAGACTTTCGAGCAGCCGGCGGATGCCCCGGACTCGGACGACACCGAGGTGACCACGGAGCCCGGCGGGCTCGGCGACGACGGCACGATCCCGCCCGACCCTGACGGCGTGGCCGCCGGGCACACCGGCGAGGCCTCTACGTTCGAGCCGGAAGAGGACGAGGCCGCGCCCGCGTGAGCAAGCGGTCGAGGCCGTAATAGACGTAGCCGACACCGATGAGGGCCACGGTGAGGCCGGCGATCCACGCGATGACGCCGCCGACGCCGTTCACCGAGGCATCCATGAACGGGTGCGGCACGGTCGTGCCGCACCCGAAGCGGCCGCCCGCCGAACTGTAGGTGAAGGCGAACGCGAGATACGCGTAGGGGATCGGGCGTCAGCCACTGCCGTGCGGCGAGGCGCGCGAAGCGGAAGCGCAGCTCGTTGCCCACCCGGGTAAGCCCGAAAGAGGGGGCGCGACGGGCGGGGCCGGGTTCGACGAAGTCATGTTGTTAGGATAGCCTCGCCTGGCTCGGCGCGCGCCGCCGGGCATCCCCATCACCGCACCGAAAGATACGTCACGCATGCCTTCGACACGTGCTCGCTCATTCCTGCTCTCCTCCGCCGCGCTCCTGTCCGCGGTGACTCTGGCCGGCTGCGCCGGTTCCGCGACCCCGGCGGCGTCGTCCTCCGAGACCGCCTCGACCTCGGTCACGGTGACCGACAACCACGGCGAGCAGACCGTCGCGGTGCCCCCGCAGCGCGTCGTGGCGACCGACAACCGCACCATCACGGTGCTCGATGACTGGGGCGTCGAGGTCGTCGCCGCGCCGCTCGACATCTTCCCCGCCGACCTCTCGTACAAGGAGGAGGGCTCGAAGACGGTCAACATCGGCAACCACGGCGAGCCGAACCTCGAAGCCGTCGTCGCCGCCGACCCCGACCTGATCGTCAACGGCCAGCGCTTCGCCTCGTACTACGGCGACTTCCAGACCCTCGCGCCCAACGCGACGATCGTCGAGCTCGACCCGCGCGAGGGCGAGGCGTTCGACGCCGAGCTGAAGCGGCAGGTCACCGTGCTCGGCGAGATCTTCGGCAAGCAGAAGGAGGCGGCGAAGCTCGTGGCCGACTTCGAGAAATCGATCGAGCGCGTCACCGCGGCCTACGACAAGAACGACACCGTCATGGCCGTGATCACCTCGGGCGGCGAGATCAACTACGCGGCTCCGTCGACCGGCCGCACGCTCGGCCCGGTGTTCGATGTGCTCGGCCTCACGCCCGCGCTCACCACCGACGGCTCGACCGACCACCAGGGCGACGACATCTCGGTCGAAGCGATCGCCGCCTCGAACCCCGACTGGATCCTCGTGATGGACCGGGATGCCGGGGTCAGCGCGAACACGGACGAGTCCTATACTCCGGCCAACGACCTCATCGGGTCGTCGGAGGCGCTGAAGAACGTCCCCGCCGTCACGAACAAGCACATCGTCTACATGCCGGCGGGCACCTACTTGAACGAGGGCATCGTCACGTACACGACCTTCTTCAACTCGTTCGCCGACGCGCTCGAAAGCTGAGGCGCCGCGTGCAGCGCGCTCGCCAGCGGCTCCTCACGTGGCCGCTGCTGGGCGGGCTCGCCGTCGTCATCGTCCTCGTCGCGGCCTCGCTCATGGTCGGCGTGTACGACGTGTGGGGGGCACCGGACGGTGGAGAGATGTTCCTCATCACCCGCGCGCCCCGCACCGTCGCGCTCGTGCTGGCGGGCGCGGGGATGGCGATGTGCGGGCTCGTCATGCAGATGCTCACCCAGAACCGGTTCGTCGAGCCGACGACCACCGGAACGACCGAGTGGGCGGGGCTCGGCCTGCTGGTCGTCATGCTCCTCTTCCCCGACGCACCGCTCATGGTGCGGATGGTCGGGGCGGTGGCGGCGGCCTTCGTCGGCACCATGATCTTCTTCCTGTTCCTCCGCCGCGTCGTGCTGACGTCGTCGGTGATCGTGCCGATCGTCGGCATGATGCTCGGCGCCATCGTGGGGGCCGTCTCCACCTTCATCGCCCTGTCGACCAACACGCTGCAGAGCATGGCGATCTGGTTCACGGGATCGTTCACCTCGGTGCTGCGCGGCCAGTACGAGCCGCTCTGGATCGTGCTGTTCGTCGTGATCGCGATCTTCATCGCCGCCGACCGCTTCACGATCGCGGGGCTCGGCAAGGAGGTCGCGACCGGCGTGGGCGTCGACTACGACCGGGTCGTGCTCATCGGCACCGGCCTCATCGCGCTCGCGGCGGGCGTCGTCACCGTCGTCGTCGGAAACCTGCCCTTCCTCGGGCTGATCGTCCCCAACGTCGTCTCGCTCATCCGCGGCGACGACCTGCGCTCGAACCTCCCGTGGGTCGCGCTCGGGGGCATCGCGCTCGTCACGGCGTGCGACATCGTCGCGCGCGTCATCAACATGCCCTTCGAGGTGCCGGTCTCCCTCATTCTCGCGATGATCGGGTCGGTCGTGTTCATCCTCCTCCTGCTGAGGCAGCGTCGCCGTGCCTGAGATCCCCGCCGCCCCGCCCATCGCCGCGTCGATGCGCCCCGCCACCTCGCCGCGAAGCGCGCCGCCGCGCCGGACCCTGCCGTTCGCGACCGCCGCGCGCGGGCGCCGGTACGCGATCGTCATGACCGTGCTGGTCGCCCTCGCCGTCGCGGTGGCCGCCGGCATCCTCGCGTGGGAGAACCCGATGCCGCTCGGCAGCGACGGCTTCTGGCGCATCGCCCAGCTGCGCGTGACGAGCCTCATCGTCATCGTCGTGATCGCGTTCTGCCAGGGCATCGCGACGATCGCCTTCCAGACGGTCACCGCCAACCGCATCGTGACGCCCTCGCTCCTCGGCTTCGAGTCGCTCTACACCGCGATCTCGACCGCCGCGATCTTCTTCTTCGGCGTCTCGGGCGCCCTCGCCGTGCAGGGCGTCGGAGCCTATCTCGCGCAGGTCGCGGTGATGCTGCTGTTCTCCGGCATCCTCTACGGCTGGCTCCTGTCGGGGCGGCGCGCGAACGTGCAGATCATGCTGCTCGTCGGGATCATCCTCGGTGGAGCGCTCGCGGCGTTCTCGACCTTCCTGCAGCGCCTGCTGACACCGACCGAGTTCGACCTGCTGACCGCACGTCTCATCGGCTCGGTCGCGAATGCGGATGCCACGTACCTCCCGATCGCGATCCCGCTCGCCGCGATCGCCGTGGTCGCCCTGATGTGGGGCGCCCGGCGGCTCGACGTGCTCGCCCTCGGCCGACCCGTCGCGCTCGGGCTCGGCTCACCGCACCGCCGCGACGCGATCCTCACTCTCCTCGCCGTCTCGGTGCTCATGGCGGTGTCGACCTCGCTCATCGGCCCGATGACGTTCTTCGGCTTCCTCGTCGCGATGCTCACCTATCAGCTCGCCGACACGTACTCCCATCGGCGCATGTTCGCGATGGCGTGGCTCGTCGGATTCGTCGTGCTCGGCGGCGCCTACGTCGTCCTCAAGCACGTGTTCTACGCGGCGGGGTCGGTCGGCATCATCGTCGAGATCGTCGGCGGCACGTTCTTCCTCGTCTTCCTCCTCCGAAAGGGGCGCCTGTGATCTCGCTGACCGGCATCGAGAAGCGCTACAGCACGCACGTCGCGATCGGCCCGATCGACCTCGACCTGCCCGCGGGCGGCATCACCGCCCTCATCGGCCCGAACGGCGCCGGCAAGTCGACGCTGCTCACGATGATCGGCCGACTGCTCGAGGCCGACGCCGGCACGATCTCGATCGCCGGCCACGACGTGGCATCCACCAAGTCTCGGGAGCTCGCGAAGGTCGTCGCGATCCTGCGGCAGGAGAACCACTTCGTCACCCGGCTCACCGTGCGCCAGCTCGTCGGGTTCGGGCGCTACCCGTACTCGCGAGGGCGGTTGACGGTCGACGACGAGGCGATCATCGACCGGTCGATCGACTTCCTGGGCCTCGCCGAGCTCGAAGGCCGCTACCTCGACGAGCTCTCCGGCGGGCAGCGTCAGCGCGCCTACGTCGCGATGGTGCTCGCGCAGGACACCGACTACGTGCTGCTCGACGAGCCGCTGAACAACCTCGACATCCAGCACGCGGTGCAGATGATGCGGCACCTGCACCGGGCGGCCACCGAGCTCGGCCGGACGATCGTCGTGGTGCTGCACGACATCAACTTCGCCGGGCACTACGCCGACCGCGTGTGCGCGATGAAGGACGGCGCCGTCGTCGCGTTCGGCACGCCCGACGAGATCGTGCAGCCGGACGTGCTCACCGAGATCTTCGACACCCCGGTGGAAGTGATCGAGGGGCCGCGCGGCCCGCTCGCCGTCTATTACTGAGCGGGCGCGTCAGAGCTGCGCGCCGTCGTCCCACGGGTCGTGCAGACCGGGGTTCCGGCCCCGCCACGACTCGTAGGCGATGAGCCACCCGATCGACAGCAGCACGGCGAGCGCGAGGCCGAGCCAGCTGCTGCCGAACACCTGCCCGAACACGACGCCGAGCACGAGCAGGGCGATGCTGCCGAACAGCCACCCCCAGCGTCCGCGGGGCCAGCCGGTCTTCTCGGAGTCGGAGAGGCTCATGCGCTCAGCGTAGACGCCCGCGGGGCACCGTCACCTGCCGCGGTGGTCTTCGGGGGCGAGCCGGGGGCCGCGGCGCGGCTCGAAGGCGCCGCTCAGCATGATGAGTCGGATGACCCGCTGCCGGTGGCCGCGCCACGGCTCGAGCAGCTCGACCATCCCGTCGTCATCGACGCGGTGACCGGTGAGGGCGTAGCCCACCTGGTGGGCGAGGTGGTAGTCGCCCACGCTCACGGCATCCGCGTCGCCGTAGGCGCGGATGCGCGTCTCGGCGCTCGTCCAGAGGCCGACGCCCGGCAGGCTCGTGAGCACGCGGTCGCGGTCGGCGCCCGATGCCGCCGCGTCGGCCGCGCGTTCGATCGACGGGCGCCGACGGGCGGCGGCGACGACGGTGCGCGACTGCGGCGGCTCGAGCCCGGCGCGGTGCCACGTCCAGCTGGGGATCAGGTGCCAGTCGGCCGGCGGCGCGAACATGGGTCGCGGGGTGGGGCCGGGGGCGCGCTCGCCGCACCAGGTGAGGATCATCCGCCACGCGCCGAATGCCTGCAGCCCGGTCACCTTCTGCTCGAAGATCGCGCTGACGAGGGCGTCGAAGAGGAGGTCGGTGCGGCCGATGCGCAGCTGCGGATGCCGGTGGTGCACGCTCGCGACGAGCGGATGGCCGCCCGTGTCGAAGTCGCTCGGGTCGTCGCCGTCGCCGCACAGGCGCGGCACCTGGTCGAGCGCCCAGGCGGCACCGGGTCCCCACGCCGCGGCGCGCACGCGCGTGCGCTCGACGCGCAGGGCGAGCGTCGCGACGCCCTCCGGCGTGCGGCTCACCCGCCAGATCACCCCCTGATGCTCGGTGTGGGCCGGGTCGTGCGCTCCGCGCTGGTGCGCCGCCAGCGCCCGGCGCACGTCGATCGGCACGCGCGGGCGGAACTCGGTCTCGCAGGGCGGGCCGGCGGGCGGGCGGGGGTCGTGGGCCGCCGCGGGGCGAGGGACGCGCGCAGAAGCGTGCGCCTGAGGCATCCACTCCCGCGTCGTCATGCCGTCACCCTACGTCACGACCTCCGACACCCGGGCACGGGCTGTGGCTCGCGCCCGCCGGGGCCCCTGCGGCGGCCGGTGGTCACCATTCGTCGGATCGGTGGTGCTGGTGGAGCCTGCCGGGTCGCGTTGGTCTACTCCTGCCCCACCGGTCCGGCGGGTGAGGAGGTGCCGCCGGCTGCGCGGTCAGAAACGGTCGGTCGCGGCGGCTGCCTCGTCGCCGGCGGGGAGCGGGGGCCCCCGGCGGCAGGTGGTCACCATTCGTCGGACCGGTGGTGCTGGTGGAGCCTGCCGGGTGGCGTTGGTTTACTCCTGCCCCACCGATCCGGCGGGTGAGGAGGTGCCGCCGGCTGCGCGGTCAGAAACGGTCGGGCGAGGGCGTGCCGTGGCCGAAGCGGATGACGACGTCGGCGTGCCGGTCGAAGCGGTACCCGATGCCGCGCACCGTGCGCACGATGTCCTCGTAGCGGCCGAGCTTGGCGCGCAGGCGCCGCACGTGCACGTCGATCGTGCGCTCGCCGGGCACCTCGTCGCCGTCGGCGTAGCTCCACAGCGACGACACCAGTTCGGTGCGCTCGATCGTGCGGCCCTCGCGCAGCACGAGGTACTGCAGCAGCTCGAACTCCTTGAAGGTGAGCGACGACGGCTCGCTGTCGATGTGCACGCGCCGACGCGAGATATCGATCGTGACGCCGCCGGGCACGTGGTCGTCGTCGGGGGTGTCGGCCTTGGTGCGGGCGACGGCGCTCGGCTCGTGCAGCGCGAGGCGGACGACGTCGACGTCGCGCCCGCCGGCGTGGGCGGGGGCGAGCGCGACGGTGGCGTAGCTCTCGGCCTGCGGGGCGAGCTCGGCGAGCGTCTGGCGGAGCGCCGTGACGATCGTCGCGAGCGAGACGCCGTCGGTGGCAGCCTTCAGCTCGTCGAGGCCGACGTAGAGGGCGAAGCCACGCGGGGCGGTGCCGGCGGGCACGCCGGGGGCCGCCGTCGTGGTGGCCTCGGGCGCCGGAGCGGGCGGCGCGAGGCGGGCCGGCGCGGGGGCGTCGACGAGAGCGTGCAGGTGGCGGGACGGGGCTGTCGGAGCGGGGGCGAGCAGAGCGGTGTTCGACACGAGATGGTCCTTTGGGGCGGAACCCGGGCGGTGCGCCAAGAGAACGGGTTCGGGCGTGTGCTGCAGAGTCGGCGCTGCTCCCGAGGGGGAGGGCCGGTGTGCGAGGCATCCGTCATCCGCATTGTGTGCGGAACGCGTCGGTGACTCGGGGGTCGGCGCTCCTGATCTTCTGGATGAGACGTCAGAAGCGGAGGGCGGACCCGGCGGGGATGACCGTCAGATACACATTCGGCAACACATGGCAACGCGCGGCATCATGATGCCGGCAGTTCCGTTCGCCTCCCGGGCGGACAGAGTGCGTGCGTTGTCAGTCATGGGGCGATTATGACGAACCGAGTCACGATGTGTCAAACCGCACGGATGCCGCGCCGTGAAGATGACGCAATGTGACAGATCGCTCAGCCGCCCGCGCCGCGGTGCGTGGCGGGCCGGATTGTCAGGGACCGGGCGTAGCGTGGAGGGATGACCGCGTTCCGTTTCGCGAATGAGAAGGATGCCTCGCGCTACACCCTGCACAAGGGCTCCGACCTCGTCAGTGTGCTCGACTACCGCGACGACGGGCGCACGATCGCCCTCACCCGCGCCTACACGATCCCGACCTTCCGGGGCCACGGGTACGCGGGCCAGGTCGTCGCCCGCGCCGTCGCCGAGATCGAGGAGCGCGGCGACCGCGTCGTGAGCCCCGTGTGCTGGTACGTCGCAGACTGGTTCGAGGCGAACCCCGGCCACGACGAGCTGCTGGCGCCGCGCCGAGCGAGCTGAGAGCTACCCTCGCCCCGACCGCCCGTCAAGCCCCTGCCCGACGGCCGTATCCGCCCGCACACTGAAGGCGCGGCGGGCGACCACGTCGTCGCGGAAGGGGCACGACATGGCGCACGACGAGCACACGGATGGGGACCGGACGGGAGACCCCGGACGAGGCCGGAACGACGATCTACCGGAGGGCGTGATCGACGCCGCACCGGCGACCGGCTGGGAGAGCGCCGAGGTCGCCGACGGCGAGACGAGCGAGCGCTCGGATGCCGAGGCCGTCGAGGCGGCGCTGCCCGAGGACGCCGCAGCGGAGGAGCGCGCATGAGCGAGGAGACCCAGGACGAGCCGGTCCTCGATCAGCACGAGACCACCGAACAGGAGCGCCTGGACGGCGTGATCGCGCAACTGCGCGCCGACGTCGCCGGTGAGGATGCGGCGGTCGTGGAGACCGCCGTGCGGCGGCGGCTCGACGACACGGGCATCTCGGCGGAGGAAGAGCTCATCGCGCGACTGGTCGCGGAGCTCGCGGGCTGAGCCGCGCTCACCCCTCGAGCCGCGCCCGTCGGCGGGGCCGAACGCGGGCGTCGCGCCGGGCGGCGCCCGCATGATCAGGTCTCGGCGAGCCACCGGCGGATCTCCGCCGCGGTGGGCCCGGCCGTGCGGATCAGCGTCTCGTGGTGGTGCCCCTCGATCACGAACGGCGTGGCGTCGGGAATCCCAGCGACGACCTCGTCGAACCATGCCTGTGGGACGACGACGTCGAGCTCGCCGCGGACGACGAGCGTCGGCGCCGTGATCTTCGGGTAGGCGTCCTCGGGGCGGTGCACGAGCATCGCCTGCATCTTGCGTCCGAGGTTGGGCCCCGCGTGGAGGTACTCGCGGGCGCCGAGCAGGAGCACCTTGCCGCTCTCGCTGAGGAGGTCGCGGCCGAGTCGCCAGAGCTGCACCAGCGCGCGGCGGTGCCGGCGGTCGACGGTGGGCGCGACGAGAACCAGCCGGTCGACGAGGTCGGGATGGCGCACCGCGACCTCGGTGACGACCTGCGTGCCCATCGAGTGTCCGAGGAGCAACGCCGGGCCGCGACCCAGGTGCCGGAGGTAGGCGGCGACGAGATCGGCGAGGCGCTCGATCGTGGGAGTGCGCGGCGGCTCGGGCGCATCGCCGTAGCCGGGCAGGTCGACGGCGACGACGACGGCGCCCTCCTCGACGCGCTGCACGAGGTCGGCGAACACCTTCCGACCCATGCCGATCCCGTGGACGAGCAGAACGGTGCGGGGCGCGGGCGCCTCGCCCCGGCGCTCGGCGATCAGCGTCGAGCCGTCGTACGTGAACTCCTCGATCTCGCCGTCGTCGGGCCGCACGCCGGTCGCCTCGTCGATCGCGCGGTCGACCTTCTCGGCGACCTCCGCCGAGGCATCCTTCACCGCCTCGGTCACCGTCTCGGCCGCGGATTCTGCGGTCGTCTGCGCGGAGTTGTCGTCGGATGCCACGCACCGAGGCTACCCGGCCGCGGAAGCGGCCCCGACCCGAGCCCGGTGCGACAGGCATAGCCTGATCCTGATGACCTCTCCCGCCACCTCCAGCATCCCGCTCGATCACGGCCAGCGCTGGCGCGCGTTCTGGGTGTGCGTCTCGGTCGCCGCCCTCACGATCCTCGACCTCAGCAAGGTCAACGTGGCGCTCCCGTCGATCGAGGCGGCGTTCGGCGCGGCATCCACCCAGCTGCAGATCGTGGTGTCGGGGTACGTGCTGATGTTCGGGCTCGCGCTCGTGCCGTTCGGGCGGCTCGGCGACCAGCGTTCGCGGCGGCAGCTGTTCATCATCGGCCTGAGCCTGTTCACGATCACCTCGATCGTGTGTGCGCTCGCGCCGACGATCGAGATCCTGATCGCCGGCCGGCTGCTGCAGGGTCTCGCCGCCGGCATCCAGATGCCGCAGGTCATCGGCACGATCCAGCAGATCTTCACGGGCAAGGAGCGCGGCCGCGCGTTCGGCCTGTTCGGGGCGACGATCGGCATCGCGACGGCGTTCGGCCCGACGCTCGGCGGGCTCATGATCGCCCTCGGCGGCGCGCAGGACGGCTGGCGCTGGATCTTCTGGATGAACGTGCCGCTGTGTCTCGCGGTGCTCGCCGGCGTCGTCTTCCTGCTGCCCCGCACCCGCACGCCCACGCCCGGGAGGCTGCAGCTCGATCCGATCGGCCTCGTGCTGTTCGGCGTCATGATCGTGACCCTCATGTGGCCGTTCCTGTTCACGACGGGCTCGCCCGACGACGACCCGCGGCGGTGGTGGTCGCTGGTCGTGTTCGTCGTGTTCGCCGCGGCGTTCGTCTGGTGGGAACGGCGGTACGCCGCATCCGGCAAGGCGCCGCTCATCCCGTTCGCGCTCTTCACGATCGCGTCGTACCGCAACGGCACGCTGATCGTGACGACGTATTTCACCGCGATCCCGGCACTCTTCCTGCTGACCACGCTGTTCCTGCAGCTGGGGGTGGGCCTCGAGCCCGTGTTCGCGGGCATGGTGTCGATCGGCTTCGCGCTCGCGAGCGCCGTCAGTGCCTGGTACGGCGGCAACCTCGTCGGCCGCCTCGGACGGCCGCTGGTGGTCTGGGGCCTCGGCATCGTGCTGGTCTCGGTGGTCGTGCTGACGGTCGTCGCGTACACGGTGCCGGCCGGCGTGGTCGCCTATGCGATGGCCGGCGTGATGTTCGTCGCGGGCATCGGGGCGGGCCTCGTCGTCGCGCCGAACCAGACGCTGACCCTCGCCGAGATCCCCACCCGCTCGGGCGGCCTCGCGGGCTCCGTCGGCCAGCTCGGCCAGCGGATCGGGACGGCGGTCGGGACGGCCGTCGCCCTGTCGCTGTTCTACGCCGCGATCTACCGCGACAAGGATGCCGGGCGCGCGGGCCTCGACGTCTACCACGACGCCTATGCCTTCGGCATGATCTCGGTTGCGCTGTTCGTCGCGCTGGCGTTCCTCCTCGGCGTGATCGACCTCGCCTCGCGACGGCGCGCCCGCGGGCGCTGAAGGCGGGGTTCGCGCGGCGGGGGTTTTACGCGGCGGGGGTTTTACGCGGCGGGGCGGCCGGGCGATGTCGGGGGCCCGACCTACCGTGGAAGCATGCGCATCCTGCACACCTCCGACTGGCACATCGGGCGGACCTTCCACGGTCACTCCACGCTCGAGGCGCTGCGCGGCGTGCTCGAGTCGCTGACCGCGCAGGTGCGCGAGCACGACGTCGACGTCGTGATCGTCGCCGGCGACGTGTTCGACTCGGGCACGCCCGCGGCGGCCTGCTATTCGCTGCTGTCCGACACCCTCCGCGCGCTCGCCGGCACCGGCGCCGAGGTCATCGTCACGAGCGGCAACCACGACTCCGCGGCCCGGCTGGGGTTTCAGTCGGGACTCTTGCGCGACGGCATCCACGTGCTCACCGATCCCACCGCCGTCGGCACGCCGATCACCGTGACCGATGCGCACGGACCGGTGCACATCTACGGCATCCCGTTCCTCGAGCCCGCGCTGCTGCGCCACGTCTGGCCCGGCGTGACGTCGCAGGCGGGGGTGCTCGGTCACGCGATGGATCTCGTGCGCGCCGACCTGGCGGCGCGTGCGGGCCTCGCCGACCCGGCCGGGCCGATGCGGTCGGTCGCGATCGCGCACTGCTTCGCGGCGGGGGTCGCGCCGACGCCGCATCTGGAGCGCGACATCCAGCAGGGCGGCCTCGACGTCGTTCCGCTCGAGACCTTCGCCGGAGTCGACTACATGGCCCTCGGGCACATCCACGGGCGCCAGCAGCTCTCGCCGCACATCCGGTACGCGGGCGCGCCGCTGCACTACGCGTTCGGCGAGGGTGACAAGCCGCGCGGGTCCTGGCTCGTCGAGCTGGATGCCGCGGGCTTCGCCGGTGCGCAGTGGCTCGACCTGCCCGTGCCGCGCCGCGTCGTGACGTTCCGCGCGCCGTTCGACGACCTGCTGACGGATGCCGCGCACGCGGGCGCAGAGGATGCCTGGGTGTGCGCCGAGTACACCGACGCCCTGCCGCAGGCCGACGCGATGCGCCGCCTTCAGGAGCGCTTCCCGTTCTGCATGAAGGTCGTGCACGCCCCGGGCGTCGTGCGCGAGGGCGACGGGCGCACCTACGCGCAGCGCGTGCGCGCCGCGCGCACCGATGCGGAGCTCGTCGAGGCGTTCCTCGGCCACGTGCGACCAGGAGAGGGCGTGAGCGAGCACGAGGCCGACATCCTGCGCGACGTGCTCGACGAGCGGGTGCGCGCGGAGGCGGTCGCGTGAGACTGCACACGCTCGAGCTCACCGGGTTCGGCCCATTCCGCGAGACTCAGCGCGTCGATTTCGACGCCTTCGGCGACGACGGAGTGTTCCTCATCTCGGGGCGCACCGGCGCCGGCAAGTCGAGCATCCTCGACGGGGTCAGCTTCGCGCTGTACGGCACGGTGCCGCGCTACGACGGCGGTGAGAAGCGGCTGCGCAGCGACCACAGCGCGCTCACCGACCCGACCGAGGTGAGGCTCGAGTTCACGATCGGCGACACGCGGTGGCGCGTGACCCGGTCGCCCGAGTACGACCGGCCGGCCAAGCGCGGTGGCGGGCTCACCACCGAGATCGCGCGCGCCGTGCTCGAAGAGCAGGTCGACGGGGTGTGGGTCGGGCGCGCCGCGAAGCCACGCGATGTCGGCGTCGCCCTCGGCGAGATGCTCGGGCTCGGGGCGCAGCAGTTCCAGCAGGTGATCCTGCTCGCGCAGAACAAGTTCTCGCGGTTCCTCCTGGCGCCCGGCGACGAGCGGCAGACGCTGCTGCGCGCCCTCTTCGGCACCCGCCGGTTCGAGCAGTACCGCGACGACCTCGAGCAGCGCCGCCGCGAGGCGCAGAAGACCCTCGCCGGCGCCACGACGCAGACCGAGACGCTCCTCGACCTCGCCGAGCGGATGGTCGAGGAGCAGACGCGGAATGCGGCCGGCGGGGGTGAGGTTCCGGGAGCGGCGGTTGGGCGTGCGTTGGGCGGCGCCGAGGTGGGTGCTGGTGATGGTGGTGGAAGGGGTGCGGACTCTGGTGCCGAGGCTGACGTGGACTCTGGCTCCGACGTTGTAAGCGGGGCGGACTCTGGTGCCTATGGCGGCAGCGTGGACCCGGGTGCGGGCGATCTGTCGGCGCGCCGCGCGGCGCTGATCGTCGCGGTCAGCCGCGCCGACTACCGCATCGAGCAGGCCGCCGCCGTGCTCGCGAACGCCGAGGGGGCGCACCGCGACGCTCTCGCCGAGCACGGCGCGCTCGTCGAGCGCGACAAGCAGGGGCGTGAGCGCGCGGCCGTGCGCACGCGGCTCGCCGAGCTCGAGGCACGAGCGCCCGAGCGCGCCGTCGAGCGTGAGCGCCTCGAGCGCGCCCGCGCCGCCGAGGCGCTGCGTGCGCCCATCGACGCCGTCGAGCGCGCCGACACGCAGCGTCGTGCGGCCGAGGACGCGGCAGCTGGCGCGCTGGCGGAGTGGACGGCGTCGGGCGGCGAGGCATCCATCGACATCGCCGCTCGGATCGACGAACTCACCGCCGAGCTCGCGCGGTGGGAGGATGCGGGGGCGCTCGAGCGCGCGCAGGTGCCGCTGCTCGCCCGGCGCGACGCCGCCGCGGCCGCCGTGGCCGATG
Organism: Microbacterium sp. F2E; assembly: GCF_020905435.1. NCBI lineage: Bacteria > Bacillati > Actinomycetota > Actinomycetes > Micrococcales > Microbacteriaceae > Microbacterium > Microbacterium sp. F2E. Next base: position 28,082 of record NZ_JAJJIB010000021.1, read on the forward strand.
CCGACGTGGCGCTTGCGCAGCTCGACGCGCAGCTCGCGCTCATTCCCGCCCAGGCCCGTGACCTCGACGATGCGATCGCTGAGGCGCGCGCCGGCGCCGCCCGACAGGGCGACCTGCGCGTCCGCCGCGACGAGCTCGCCGTGCAGCACGCTGCGGCGGGCGAGGCTGCCGCGCTCGCCGAGCGCAGCGCCGCCGCCGAACAGGAACACCACGCCGCGAGCATCGCCGCCGCCGCCGCGGCCGGCGCCGTCACCGAGCTGCTGCAGCGCCGCCTTGCGGGGCACGCGGGGGAGCTCGCCGCTGCGCTCGTCGACGGCGAGCCCTGTGCCGTCTGCGGCGCGACCGCGCACCCCGCGCCCGCCACCGGGTCCGCCGAACCGGTCACCGACGAGGATCTCAGCGCGGCCGAACAGGAGCGGGAGCGCGCGGGAGCCAGCGCCGTCGCCGCCGCCGACGCAGCGCGCGCCCTGCGGGATCAGCTCGCCGCCGCCCGTGCCCGGGCGGGCGGAAACGACCTTCCCTCGCTCGTCGACGCCCTGGCATCCGCGGAGTCCGACCTCAACGCCGCCGACGCCGCGGTGCGCGACCTCGAGCAGTTGATCGCGAAGCGCGCCGAGCTCGACGAGCTCACCGCCGCGGCGCAGCGCGAGCGGGCAGCACGCGCCGACCAGCGCGGAGCCGACCGTGAGGAGCACGCCGCGGCGGCCGCCGAGGCGACACGCGCGGAGACAGTGATCGCCGCCGCACGCGGCGATCACGCCAGCGTCGCCGCTCGGATCGAGGCCGGCGCCGCCGAGCGGGTGCGCGCGGAGCGCCTCGCCGACTCCCGCGCCGCACTCGCGGAGCGCCGGCGCGCCGAAGAGACGGCGCGAGCCGACTGCGACGCACGACTCGCGGGCAGCGGGTTCCCGACGATAGACGCGGCGCGGGCCGCGCTGCTGCCCGCCGCGGACGTCACCGATCTCGAGGAGCGGCTGGCCCGCGATGCCGCCGATCTCACCGCCACCCGCGCACGGCTGCTCGACCTCGAGCTCTCCGCGACCGGTGATGACGTCACCGCCGAGGCGCTCGCCGACTCGGCGGCGCGGCTCGCGAGTGCCGACACCGCGCGGAGCGCTGCGATCGCGGCCCTGCGCGGGGCGGAACTGGCCGCAGACGCGCTCCGCGACCTGTCGGAGCAGGTGGACGAGGCCGCCGCGCAGGTCGAGGAGATCGCCGATCGGGCGAGCGCTGTCACGCGCCTGGCCGACACCGTCGCCGGGCGCGCGCCGAACACGCTGAAGATGGACCTCGAGACCTTCGTGCTCGCGGCGGAACTGGAAGAGATCGTGGCGGCGGCCAACGTGCGGCTGACGGAGATGTCGTCGGGCCGCTACACGCTGCACCACTCCGACGCGCGGGCCGCGCGCGGGCGCGCGTCGGGGCTCGGCATCGAGGTGCTCGACGCGCACACCGGACGGCTCCGCAGCCCGCAATCGCTGTCCGGCGGCGAGACATTTCTCGCCTCGCTCGCTCTCGCCCTGGGGCTCGGCGAGGTCGTGACCTCACGCGCCGGTGGCATCCGGCTCGACACGCTCTTCGTCGACGAGGGGTTCGGGTCGCTCGACCCGGAGACCCTCGAGCTCGCGATGCGCACCCTCGACGAGCTGCGGGCGGGCGGGCGCACGGTCGGCGTCATCAGCCACGTCGAGGCGATGAAGGAGCAGCTGCCCGCGCAACTCGTCGTCGAGGCGACCCCGCAGGGCCCGAGCATCATCCGCCAGGCCGTCGCCGCCGACGCCTGAGCCCGGCACCCGCGCTCCGCCGCCGCGCCGGCTCGTGGCATCCGACTTGTGGTCAGTTGTTGCGGGGTCGCGGCGGGGGACGCCGCCACGAGTGACCAGAAGTTCGAGCCGAGGGCCGGGGTCAGGCCTCGGGGTGCGCGGCCAGGCTGTCGTGGATGCGTCGCAGGTCGACGAGGAGCGATCCGATCAGCATCCAGTGCGTCGGCGGCGCCGTGATCACCTCGAGCGGCCGGGTCAGCGCCGGCTCCTCGGCGGAGAGGTCGAGGTCGCCCGTCGACACCGCGAGGCGCAGATCGTGCGCGGCGCGGTGCAGCTGCTCGGCGATCGCCGTCGCGTAGCGGTCGCCCGCGATCGTGTCGTCGTAGTCGTCGACGAACGCGCGGGTCATCCCGGTCAGCTGCGTCGTGATCGCGAACAGGCGCCGCACATCGGTGCTGAGGGCCTCGACCTCCTCCGAGCTGCGACGGCGCCGCGGGTTCAACGCCAGCGACTCGTCTGCCTGCGTGATCGCCACCTCGGCCGCCGTCACCGAGCCGCGCAGCGCCCGCGCCTGCGCGAGCAGGTCGTCGAGGGACGCGGCGGTCTGCGGCTGCACCAGCGCGCTGCCCAACCGGTCGAGCGCGTCGGCGGTGTCGCCGGTCAGGATCGCGACCTGCTCGCGGGCCGGACCGAGCGCGAGCGGCGGCACGATCGCGACGTTCACGATCAGACCGGTGACGGCGCCGATCGCCGTCTCGAGAATGCGATCGACCGCGTAACCCGGCGTCGCCGTGCCCAGAGCGAGCACGAGAATCGCGCTGATCGCCATCTGGTTCGCCGTGCCGGGAGTCGCGCGAAGCGCCCACGCGACGAGCAGCGCGCACGTCACCGCGAGCGCCACCGCCCAGAAACCCGAACCCAGCAGCAGTCCGATCGCCGAGGCGACGATCACACCCGCGATCACCCCGACCGTCCGCTCGACACCGCGGCCGAACGACTGGCTGATGCTCGGCTGCACCGTCAGCAGCGCCGCGATCGCCGCGAACACCGGCGGCGGTCCCTCGACGAGCCAGCCCGCGATCAGCCACGCCGCCGCCGTCGCGACCGCCGACTTCACCACCTGCAGCAACGACGAGCGGCGCGCGGCGCGCAGCGACCAGTTCATGCCCTCACGTTACGCGGGCGGATCCCCGCCCAGCGCGCACGCACCGGCGGCCGCCCCACCGCTCAGACGCCGTAGCGGCTCCGGATCTCGGTGCGCAGCTGCGCGCTGCACGCGGCGACGGTGCTGCGCCAGTCGGTGATCGCATCGTCCTGCGCGCTGTCCGACACCGCCTTCAGCACCGTGATCGGCACGCCGAAGCGCTCCGCCACCCAGATGTAGGCGTAGGTCTCCATGTCGACGAGCGTCGCGCCGAGGGTGCGAATGGATGCCACGGCATCCGCGTCGTCGACGAAGTGGTCGCCCGTGGCGATCGTCACGGTGCCGCCGCCGGTCTCCACGCGCGCCGGGAGGGACACGTGCTGCCCGGCGATGCCGTCGATGTCGGTGACGTCGTGCTGGATCGCCGCGGCGATCTCGTGCACGCCGGTGACCGAGGCATCCACCGAGCCCGCCGTGCCGACCACGACGACCTCGTCGATGCCGCCGGCGTCGAGACGGCGGGTGAGGGCGTAGGCCGCGTGCAGCTTGCCCGGCCCGGTGACGAGCCGCTCGAACCCGTCGAGCGGGTCTTCGAAGGCGTCGAGTTCGGAGGCGAGGGCGGCGACGAGGAGCTTCACCCCCTCATTCGTCCATCCGCCGCGAGTGCTTCCCTCCGCTGCGGGGAGCCGCCTCGCCGCGACGTGCGCCGGTCGAGATCGGTTTCTCACGGCGCCCGGGGCGCGCGAGTGCGCTCCGTGGGACAAGATGAGGATGTCGGGTCTCGACGGACCCGTCCGCGTGGAGATCGGAGCGACATGACCCTGCAGACCGTTCCTCTGGACACCCCCGACGGTGTGACCGCCCGACTGGGCTGGGACCCGGCGACGAGTGTGCACGACCGGCGTCGCATCATCGCCAAAGAGGTCATCGCCGCCAAGCTCGGGTGCGAGCCCACGGACATCCGCGTCGAGCGCGAACCTCCGCGCGGATTCGGGTACCACACGCGCCTGATCGCCTCGCGCGACGGCGAGGAGCTGCCGATCTCGATCGTCACCGCCAGCTATCGCGCGGCGACCGTCGTCGCGATCTGCGACCCGTCGCTCTCCGTCGGCATCGACATCCGCGACATGCACCCCGACGACGCCGACATCCGGCAGATGGGGCGCCACTCGCGACTGATCGACGAGTCGAACACCGAAGAGCTGCTGCAGCACTGGGTGCGCGTGCAGGCCGTGCTCGAAGCCGACGGGCGCGGCGTGCGCGTCGCCCCCGACCGCGTGCACCTCGACACCGGGCGCAACAAGGGCTGGATCCCCGACCGCAACATGAAGTACGAACTGGTCGACGCGTCACGCGACGGCTGGATCATCACGGTCGCCGTCGGCCGCCCCGTCCCTCCGGCGACGCGCCCCTGACCCCCTGACCCGCCTCAGTCGACGAGGTCGGGGAACGCCTCGCGCAGCTCGGCGAGCCACACGGCGGCGTTGCCGTCCGACGGCGCGCGCCAATCGCCGCGCGGCGACAGCGACCCGGCCGCGAGCACCTTCGGTCCGTTCGGGATCGCCGTGCGCTTGAACTGCGCGAACCCGAAGAAGCGCTTCACGAACACCTGCAGCCAGCGCACGATCGCCGCGCGGTCGTAGGCGTAGCGGTCGGCGTCGGGGAATCCGGGCGGCCACGCGCCCGCCGTGGCATCCGACCACGCCTGCTCGGCGAGGAACGCGATCTTCGACGGGCGCAGTCCGTAGCGCAGCACGTGGAACAGCGCGAAGTCGTGCAGCGCGTAGGGGCCGATCGTGTCCTCGGTCGACTGCACCTTGCCGTCCTGTCCGGCGGGGACGAGTTCGGGGCTGATCTCCGTGTCGAGCACCGACTGCAGCACGTCCTTCGCCTCCTGCGTCAGCGCGGCGCCGTCGTCCGGATGCGCGATGACCCAGCGGATCAGGTGCTGGATGAGCGTCTTCGGCACGCCCGCGTTGACCGCGTAGTGGCTCATCTGGTCGCCGACGCCGTACGTCGCCCAGCCGAGCGCCAGCTCCGACAGGTCGGAGGTGCCGACGACGAAGCCGCCGTTCTGGTTCGCGAGGCGGAAGAGGAAGTCGGTGCGCGCCCCCGCCTGCACGTTCTCGAACGTCACGTCGTAGACGGGCTCGCCGTTCGCGTAGGGGTGCCCGATGCCCTTCAGCAGCTCGGTCGCCATCGGACGGATGTCGATGGTCGAGATCGTCGCGCCGATCGCCTCGGCGAGGGCGACCGCGTTGGATCTCGTGTGCTCGCTCGTCGCGAATCCGGGCATCGTGTAGGCGAGGATGTCGCTGCGCGGGCGCCCCATCCGGTCCATCGCGCGCGCGACGACGAGCAGGGCGTGGGTCGAGTCGAGCCCGCCCGAGACACCGATGACGGGCCTGGGTGACCCGATCGCACGCATCCGCTGCTCGAGCCCGGAGACCTGGATGCTGAACGCCTCGTAGCAGTCCTGGTCGAGGCGGGCGGGGTCGTCGGGCACGAACGGGAACCGGTCGAGGGGGCGGCGGAGGGTCGTCGTGGATGCCAGCGCCGAGGGCGGGTCCACGTGGAACGGGATGCGACGGACGGAGGCGGCAGCCTCCGCCTGCACCCGGTTGTCGTCGAACGTGCCCTGCCGCAGGCGGTCCTGCCGCAGCCGGTCGAGGTCGATGTCGGCGAGGGCGGTGCGCGGACCGTCGGGGAAGCGCTCCGTCTCGGCGAGGAGCGCCCCGGCCTCGTAGATCATCGTCTGCCCGTCCCACGACACGTCGTTCGTCGACTCGCCCTGGCCGGCCGCGGCGTAGACGTAGGCCGCGTTGCAGCGGAACGACTGCGACTTCGCGAGCAGATGCCGGTCGTCGGCGCGGGCGATCGTGATGGGGCTGCCGGAGAGGTTCAGCAGCACCGTCGCGCCGGCGAGCGCCGCGGTGGACGACGGCGGGATCGGCACCCACATGTCCTCGCACACCTCGGCGTGCACGACGAGACCGGGCACATCGGATGCCTCGAACACGAGATCCGTGCCAACCGGCACCTCTTCGCCGGACAGGGTCGTCGTGGCGGGGGCGCCCGCGCCCGACGCGTACCAGCGCGCCTCATAGAACTCGCGATAGGTGGGGAGGTAGGTCTTCGGTGCGACGCCGAGCACGGCGCCGCGGTGGATGACCACGGCGCAGTTATACAGCCGTGCGCCCAGCTGCAGCGGCGCCCCGACCACCAGCAGGGTCCGCAGTGACCGCGAGGCGGCGACGACCTCGTCGATCGCCGCGCGAGCGGCGTCGAGAACGACGTCCTGCATCACGAGGTCGTCGATCGCGTAGCCGGTGAGGCACAGCTCGGGGAAGACCGCCACCGCCGCACCCTCGTCGTGCGCGGCGCGGGCCGCCGCGATGACGGCGGCGGCGTTGCGCGGCGGATCGGCGACGGCCACGGGGATCGTGCAGGCCGCGACGCGCGCGAAGCCGTGCCGGTAGACGCTCTCGAACGGTAGCTGCTCGCTCACCTGCCCAGTCTGGCACCTCGTCTCGGGTGGCTGGGGCGGAGTCGACCGGGGCGACGTCCGAGCCCGCGGCTAGGGTCGATCGCGGAAGGGTGACATGCGATACATCGAAGACAGCGGCGACGGCGCACGGATCGTCTGGAGCGCGAGCGACCTCAAGGCCGCCGCCGAGTGCGAGTTCGCGTGGCTGCGCGCCATCGACGCGAAGCTCGGCCGGCTGCCCGCCGTCGAAGAGCCCGAAGACCTCACCCTCGCCCGCGCCGGCCGCCTCGGCACGCAGCACGAACTGCGTCAGCTCGAGGCCTATCGCGCGCAGTACCCCGGCCGCGTCGTCGAACTGCCCGAGACGCGGTCATCGGATGCCCAGGGCATCGCCGCGGCCGTCGCCGCGACGAACGCGGCGCTCGCCGACCCCGACGTCGCGGTGATCTATCAGGCGGTGTTCGCGACCGACGAGTTCGTCGGCTTCGCCGACTACCTGCTGCGAGAGACCGCGGAGGATTCGCCCGGCGTGGACGCTGACGCCGAGCCCGGTGCGTGGATCGTGCAGGACACGAAGCTCGCCCGCCATGCCCGGGTGACCGCGCTCATGCAGCTGGCGGCATACGTCGATCAACTCGACCGCCTCGGCGTCCGTCGCAGCGACCGCGTCGAGCTGCTCCTCGGCGACGGCACGACCTCGACGCACGAGGTGCGCGACCTCATGCCCGTCTTCCGCCTGCGCCGCGAGCGCCTGCGCGCCCTGATCGCCGACCGCGACCTCGCCGCCGGGGCCGAGGGCGAGCCGATCGCCTGGGGCGACGACCGCGGCGAGCTGCGCGTCGTCGCGTGCGGGCGCTGCGCGACGTGCGACGCCGAGGTCATCTCGCACCGCGACCTGCTGCTGGTCGCGGGCATGCGACCCGTGCAGCGCGATCGGCTGCGCGCCGCAGGCATCCTCGCCATCGACGACCTCGCCGCCGCCCGCGAGGCGCCCGAGCGCATGTCGTGGGACACCTTCACGGGCCTACGCACCCAGGCGCGCCTGCAGCTGGAGAGCCCCGCCGGCGGGATCGTCGCCCTGCTGCCTGCGTCAGCGCCCGCACCGGGGCCGGCACCCGACGAGGTCGCGGCAGTCGAGGTCGTGGCCGCCGAGAACGCTGTGGAGGCACCGGGCTCCGAAACGGTCGAGCTGCCGCCCGTGCCGACCTACGAGGTGGTGTTCCCGAAGGCGATCGGCGCGCTCCCGCGGCCCGATCGCGGCGACATCTTCTTCGATTTCGAGGGCGATCCGCTGTACACCGAGACGCCCCCGCCGGGCGGCCGGCCGCAGTGGGGGATCGACTATCTGTTCGGCTGGGTCGACGATCGAGAGCAGTACTCGGCGCTCTGGGCGCACACGCACGCCGAAGAGCGCGCGGCGCTCGAGACGTTCCTCGACATCGTGATGCTGCGGCGCAAGACCCACCCCGGCATGCACATCTACCACTACGCGCCCTACGAGACGACGCATCTGCTGGCGATGGCCGCCACGTACGGCGTGCGCGAGGCGGAGGTCGACACGCTGCTGCGCGAGGGCGTGTTCGTCGATCTCTACCCGATCGTCCGCCGGGCGCTGCGGGTCGGGTCGCGCTCGTACTCGATCAAGAAGCTCGAACCGCTCTACATGGGCGCCGAGGTGCGCACGAGCGACGTGCAGCGCGGCGACGACTCGATCGTGAAGTACGTCGAGGCGCGCACCCTCGCGGATGCCGGCGACACGGCCGCCGCGCAGGCGGTGCTCGACGACCTCGCCGACTACAACCGGTACGACTGCGTGTCGACGCGTCGCCTCCGCGACTGGCTCGTCGAGCGGGCGCGCGAGGCGAATCTCATGCCGTCGGCCGACATCGATGCGGCCGAGCGGCACTACGAGCCGTCGCCGCGCGCCGAGGCGCTGAACCGGCTCGCGAACCGGGCGGCCGAAGCCGACCACGCCGACGAGCCGGCGGTCGCCGCGCTCCGGCTCGGCGCGGCCGCGATCGACTACTACCCCCGCGAGGCGAAGACCTTCTGGGCGACGCACTTCCTGCGGCTTCGCGAACCGGTGTCGATCTGGGAGGACACCCGCGACGTCGTCGTGTTCGACCACGACCGCTGCCGCGTGCTGACCGACTGGCACATCCCTGAAGGGGCACGGGTGCAGCGCCGGGTCGTGCAGCTGCGCGGCGACCTCGCCCCGGGCACGAAGCTCACGGCCGACTCGTCGGCGTACCTCGTGTACGAGCTGCCGGCGCCGTTCCCGATCGACACGAGCCCGCGCTGGATCCACGCGGCTCGCTCGGCGCGCATCGTCGACACGCTCGACGACGGTGTGATCCTCGAGGAGAACTCCATCGCCGGGTTCACCTGGCAGGAGCTGCCGATCGCGCTCACCCCGCCCGCGCCGCCCCAGGCCGGCAGCCAGCAGGCGGTGATCGACCGGTGGGCCGACGGCGTGATCGAGGCGGCGCCGACCGTGGCCGCGGAGTTCCCCCGCGACGCGGCTACCGACCTGCTGCTGCGCCGCGCGCCGCGCACCGCATCGGGCACGCTGCCGCGGTCGGCGGGCGACGACGTCGACGACATCGCCCGCGCCGTGCAGGAGCTCGATCACAGCTATCTCGCCGTGCAGGGCCCGCCCGGAACGGGCAAGACGTACGTCGGCTCGCACGTCGTCGCGCGGCTCGTCGCCGAGCGCGGATACAAGGTCGGCGTCGTCGCGCAGTCGCACGCCGTCGTCGAGAACATGCTCGAGCGGATCGTCGCCGCCGGGCTCCCCGCCGCGCGGGTCGCGAAGGCGCGGAAATCCGGCGCCTCCGGCGACGCGCCGTTCACGGTGATCGCGAAGGACGGCTACGCGGCGTTCGCCGACGAGCATCCCGACGGGTACGTCATCGGCGGCACCGCGTGGGATCTCAGCCACCCCGGCCGGGTGGCGCGCGGCAGCCTCGACCTGCTCGTGATCGATGAGGCGGGGCAGTTCTCCCTGGCATCCACCATCGCCGTCTCGGTCGCCGCCGACCGGCTGCTGCTCCTCGGCGACCCGCAGCAGCTGCCACAGGTGAGTCAGGGCACCCACCCCGAGCCGGTCGACACGTCGGCGCTCGGCTGGATCATGGACGGCGCCGCCGTCATCCCCGACGACCGCGGCTACTTCCTCGCGCAGACCCGGCGCATGCGCCCCGAGGTCGCCGAGCCCGTCTCGCAGCTCTCCTACGCCGGCCGCCTCGCGGCGCACCCGTCGACCTCCGCGCGGCACCTGGACGGCGTCGCTCCCGGGGTGATCCCCGTGCCGCTCTCGCACACGCGCAACGCGACGTCGTCGCCCGAGGAGGCGGACGCCGTCGTCGCGATCGTCGGCGACCTGCTCGCTCGGCCCTGGGTGGCGGGGGAAGGGGAGCCGCCGCGACCGCTCGCGCAGAGCGACCTCATCGTCGTGACGCCCTACAACGCGCAGCAGATCGTCGTCGAAGAGGCGCTCGCCGCGGCGGGGTGGGGTGAGGTGCCCGTCGGCACGGTCGACAAGTTCCAGGGGCAGGAGGCCGCCGTCGCGATCGTCTCGCTCGCGGCCTCGTCGGGGCGCGATGCGCCGCGCGGACTCGAGTTCCTGCTGCTGCAGAACCGTCTCAACGTCGCCGTCTCACGGGCCGAGCACACCGCCTACGTCGTCTACAGCACCGGCCTCCTCGACGACCTGCCCCGCACCCCCGAGGGCGTCGCCCGGCTGAGCGCGTTCGCCCGGCTGGTCGGTGCCGTGTGAGCGCCCCGTAGACTCGCGGCATCCGCCGGTTCGCGGGTGATGATGAGAGGGATGCCATGGCCGACGACGCGCCCCGCCAGTTCGAGATCGACCTGCCGCCCGAGGTCGTTCCGGGCAGCTACGCCGATTTCGCGAACGTCTGGCACACGCCCGACGTCTTCGTGATGGACTTCGTCTCCCTCGCCCGCCCGCCGCAGGCGGCGACGGATGCCGAGGGCAACGCGGTCACCGTCGTCCCCGGCCGCGTCGTGCAGCGGGTGCGCATCCCTCCGCGGCAGGTGTTCGAGCTGGCGAAGGCGCTCACTCAGCAGCTGGAGTTCTGGGAGCAGGAGACGGGCCACCGCACCGGCGACTGACGCACGCGGCGCGGGCGGAACGAGGCATCCATCGGGCGTATGCTCGCCGAGGCGCCGCGCTTTCTCCTGCGGCGCCGGCGAGCGAAGGCGGTGACGACCATGGCAGACGATAGTCCGCGCGCCGCGGCGTCCGCAGCTCGCGTCTTCGCACGCTGAGCGCCGGCCCGTGGCGCATCGGCGCGCACGCACAACGCTCGACAAGGCGCTCACGGTGCACTCGGCGCTCGTCGCGCGGCGGCAGACCGAGGTCAACCTGCAGCAGAACGAGCAGGTCAAGAAGATCTCGTCGTGGGCGGCGATCATTTTCGCGCCGACGCTCATCGGCACCGTCTACGGCATGAACTTCGACATCATGCCCGAGCTGCCCGCATCCGCGCAGGTGAACATCTCGTCGGCGACCAGGTCCAGGTATCCCTCCACCAGGTCGGGACTGCGCATGGACTCCTCGTTGGCGCGCACGAGGTGCGCGATCGACATCCCGCGTGCGTCGCAGCTGGCGAGCAGTTGCGCCGAGGTCGCGAAGGGGTGGGGGGCGGAGACGTCCAGGGTTCCGGCGGTGCCCGGGGTGGCCAGTGACTCGACCCGGGGTTCCTGCGGATCCTCGGTCGTCTGGACCATGACGAAGCCGCCTCCCACCGAGTAGTAGGTGCGCTCCAGCAGGAGGGAGGAGGGGGCGCTGCTCTCCACGGACCCGGACGAGGGCGATCCACCCGCCGGGTCGTGGCCCACGAGCCCCAGCAGCACCGCCCTGTCGGTGTTGTGCCCGCGTCCGGCGGCGCCCAGGGAACCCAGCAGGTCCACGGTCAGCCGGTGGATGTGGGGAGAACCCAGGTCGGCGAGTTCGGCTGCGAAGGCCAGACCCGCCCGCATGGGGCCCACCGTGTGGGAGGAGGAGGGACCGATGCCGATGCGGAAGAGGTCGAAGACCGACAGGGGGTGCGGCGCTTCCGCGGCTGCGACCTGACCCGCGACGAGGGCGGCCGGGGTGGGTTGGTCGGCACCGTGGTGCTCAGGGGTCTGCCGGTGGAGGGGCGCGGGATGCAGATCCGTGGCCACCGTTGTGCCCCTCCCCGGGACTCAGTGACGGGGGCGGTGGGGGCGGCGCAACCGTGCAGAGCGGATCAGGGCCACGGGGCCCGGGTCCTTGACGCGGCCGTGAGGAATGGGGCTCCGGCGGATCAGGATGCGTGGGGGTCCAGGAGTTCCTTCAACACGGTGGCCTCGGAGATGTCGGAGCGTTTCGCGGCGGTGAGCAGCGTGAGGGGACCGGCTGCTGCCCGTTGCCGCAGATCCGCGAGCGCGTCGGCATGGTCGGGACCACGGAGCTCCTCCAGGTAGCGGCGGCGGAACTCCGGGTACTTCGCCGGATCGTGGGCGTACCACCGACGCAACTCGGGTGAGGGGGCGACCTGTTTGCACCACTCGTCCAGATGGGCGCGCACCTTGCTCATGCCGCGCGGCCACAGACGGTCCACCAGGACACGGTCCCCGTCAGCGGGGTCGGGGTCCTCGTAGATCCTGCGCACCCGGACCTGCGGCCGCTCCACGGCCTGGTCAACCTCTTCGGGTCCCCCCTGTTCCGACACGTCCCTCCCCCTCCTTCTCCCGCCGAAGTCCGTCCTCTTTCTCGGCGAAGTCCGTCGTGCCACGGTCCCGGCGGTGTGGTGGACGGCATGCGACACGCGTTCTCCTGCCAGGACCGACGCTAGTCGTGTCGCGCTCCGTCCGGGAGTCTGCGCCAGGGGCAGTCCGGGGGGCAGCCCGGGGGCAGCCCGGGGGCCGGCTCATCCCTGCGTCTGCAGGATCTCCCCCGTCGAGGTCGCGATCCTGTGTCCCACGCCGTCGACCACCACCTCGAAGGCATCTGTCCCGGGATCGGTGGGCACCGAGGGGCCATCCTTGTCGGCGCCGCCCTCGGCCGTCTCGCCCTCGTCGGTGCCGCCCTCGTCGGTGGGGGCGGAGGACGGGAGGGAGTGGAAGGTCACCGGCCACGGGCTGGAGGAGAGTGCGGGGACTGGCCCGTCGAGCCCCGCGGCCCACGCGTCGAAGCCGGGGACGGACACGCGCCAGCGCTCGGCACCGCTGGTTGGGTCGATGCCCAGCAGAGCGGCACGGGCGGGGGAGGTGTCCGTGCACAGCTCGAGGGCGACCAGGGTGTCGCGGTCGTGGATCCAGGATCCCTGACCGTCCAGTGCACCTCGGCGCTGGCAGGCGTTGTCGTCGCCCAGGAACCACATGGCCGAGGAGGTGGTGGAGCGTCCGTGCACGCCCGTCATCTGCAGGCGTGTGAGGCCGGGGAGTTCCTGGGGGCGGGGGCTGAGGAGGCGAAGGACCCGTCCTGGGCGCGCCACTCGTCGAGGGGGCCGGCGTGGACCAGCTGTGGTCGGGGTCTGAATCCTCCGGTTTCGAGGAGGCTGCGGTGGATGGTATGTCGACCTCGGGGTTATGTTGACCGGCTCGGTGAGCGCCCAGGCGGGGCAGGGGTGAACGGTTGAGCCGGTCAACATAACCATTGGCTCTGGAGTCGGGGTTCGCTTGATCTGACCGGGGCGGTCGCTGGGATCGCTCGGCTTCAGGTCGAGGAGGACCGAGATGGTGGTTCATCGTGATCAGCGCCGCGCCGACGTGCGGGATGTGCTGGATGAGTTCGAGAGGTGGCTGCTCCAAGAGCGATCAGCGCAGGAGTGCACGGCTGCCGCGTACACGGCTCGCGTCGCAGCATTCGTGGAGTGGCTGCCCGCGCCGGTCGAGGAGTCGCTGCGGAAGCTGACCGCGGCGATGCTGATCGAGTGGGTGGACCTGGAAGCAGCGCGTGGGCTGAAGGCATCGACGTTGGGCAAGCAGCTGGTGATGCTGCGCTCGTTTCTGCAGTACGCTCACCGCTCCGGTCGGATGGGACAGGACCTGTCCGGGGTGGTGCCGCACGCGGCGGCGTGGCGACTCTCATCGATTCCGGACCCGGTGCCGGCGGGCACGATCGAGGCACTGTTCGACACTCTCGATCTGCGTTCACCGAAAGGGCTGCGTGACCGGGCGATCCTGCTGCTTCTTACCGGGCTCGGGCTGCGCGCTTGTGAGATCGCCGGCCTTCGGCTCGACGACATCGGCTGGCGCACCGGAAGCCTACGCATCCGGGGCAAGGGCGACCGTGTCGATGAGCTCCCACTGCCCGACGAGGTCGGCCACGCCTTGGAGGATTACGTGCTCCACGGCCGCGGCGGCAGGGTCCAGGGCGAGGAGGTGTTCTGGACGGTCATCGATCCGGTCCAGCCACTGAGCGCCAACGGTGTCTGCGGGACGATCCGGCAAATCTGCATCAAGGCCGGGGTGGAGAAGTTCGGCCCACACCGGCTGCGGCACACGTTCGCGACCGGGATGCTCGCCACTGGGGCGACGTTGCAGGAGGTCCAGGGGCTGCTACGCCACGCGCATCTACCCACGACCGCGCTCTACGCCAAGGTCGACAAGAACCGGCTCACCGCTCTCGCACCCGAATGGCCGGCGGCCGCGTCATTGGGCAGGTGTCCACGATGAGCGGGTTGCGCGATCTGATGGACGGTTACCTGGCGACCCGGCGGGCACTCGGGTTCAAGCTCGTCGCGCCAGGCAAGACTCTGGATGCGTTCGTCGGCTGGATGGAAGACGCCGGTGAGCCCACGATCCGCCGGGATCTGGCGACCGCGTGGGCAGCACAGTTCTCCCGCGGCACGGTGCTGGAGCGACTGAACTATGTCCGCCAGTTCGCCGAGCATGTCGCCTGGTTCGACCCCGCGGGGGGTATCAGATGGTCTGTGTAAGGGGTGAGGTTCATCTCGAAGGAGAACATCATGGAGACCATGGCTATCAGTCCGGAGCGCGAGGAGCGTC
>NZ_JAJJIB010000022.1:0-41422 GCF_020905435.1 Microbacterium sp. F2E
ATCGGTACTTCTCACTGACCATCGCACGATGGCTCACCCACGTCTACGACGCAGACAACCCTGCCGAATCCTCCACCACTCCAGGGGACGTCATCAGCCCGAGGTAGACTCAAGCCCATGAGATCCCTGACATTACGGGGAACTCTACCGATTCGGGGCTTAGCTCGGACGGGCCAGGTGGCTCTCAGTTGTTCTTGGTTCGAGTCCAGGTACCCCAGCAACACAGATAGCCCCGGAAATCCGCGTCAGAACGGATCACCGGGGCTCTTGCTTTGGTGGTCCGGGATCAGGCGATCCCCTCCGAAACCCCTCCGACAAGAACGTGGCTGGCGGGGACTGGCTGGCAGAAGTAGGCCTGTGTCAGACGCGATAGACGGCCTCTTCGATCCGAGCCGCAACGAACCGCCGCCAGCCGTGGATCTGGACACCTGGATCGTGTAGTCCTGCTGCCTTCGATGTAAACAGCATGCGTGCTGTCCTTCTGGACGGTGTGGTCCCTTACATCGCCCCGCAAGCTGTCGAGGGGCTGAAGTTCTCCGTTGCCCTGCCGGCGGACCTGGCTCGCGCGACGCTCGCCGAACGATTCGTCGATGAGGAGCATGCGGCTGGTCTTGCGGCTGCGACTATTGTGATGCGTGCAGATGCAGTGCAGGAAGAGCGTGCGGCCCGAGATGGATAAAAAACGCACATAGTTGAGCGGCCTGTGCGAGCATTGTATCCATGAAGGAGCTGGACGAATCGCTCCCGTCGACGTTCACGACGGAGACGTCGCGGGCGCACGGTGTGCATCCGCGAGATCTGTATGCCTGGCGAGATGGCGGGCAGGTCATCGAACTCTCGCGCGGGGTCTTCCGTCGAGCAGACGCGCCCCCGGCGTCGTGCCCCGACATGATCGCAGTGGCGCACCGCGCTCCTCGCGCGATCGTGTGCTGTATCTCGGCGGCAGCGATCCATGACCTGACGGACGAGATGCCGGCGTTGGTGCAGATCGCGGTTCCCAAGCGGTCGCATACGCCGGTAATCACCTATCCTCCGGTGATGGTGTTCCGCTTCGACGAGGCCTCTTTCGAACTGGGGCTGACGTCGTTCGAGGCGGGGCCGGGAGAGCCAGTGCGCATCTACGACGCGGCGAGGACGGTGGTGGATCTCATGAGATTTCGGAGACGCCTTGGTGAGCCGATTGCGCATGCCGCGCTTCACCGATATCTGGCAGCACCGAACTCGAAACCGGCACTACTGCTGGACTACGCGCAGGCGCTGGGGACGTTCGGGCCGATGCGTGCTGCGCTCGATGTTGCGAGTGCCCGATGAGTCGCCCCACGCGAGAGAGCGCCGCAGGGCGCGCATACCTCGACCTGCAAAACCAGGCTCGTCGCCAAAAGCGTGGCACGCAGGAGCTGTCCCGATGTACATCGTCGAGCGATGGCTGTCGCGGATGTCGCGCTCACCGTACGCCGAGGACTTCATCCTGAAGGGTGGGATGTTGCTGGCTTCGTTCGGCACCCGCCGTCCCACGGTCGACGCCGACGCCCTCGCGCGCAACATGGCCTCCGACGAGTGATCCGCGACGATGCCCTGTATTGCGGCGTGCGGGTGACGATGACGGCACGGCTCGCGACAGCGCAGGTCAAGCTGCGGCTCGACATCAACTTCGGTGATCCCGTCACTCCGGCCCCGCGAACAGTTGAGCTGCCGTCGCTGCGGCCGGACGCTCCGCCGATCCGCATCCTGGGCTACCCGATCGAGACGGTACTCGCAGAGAAACTCGTCACCGCGATCGAACTGGGACGAGCGAACACGCGCGTGCGTGACTTCGCTGACATCCATCTCCTGACCGGCACACAGGCTCTCCAGTGCGGGGAACTGCGCGACGCGCTCACGGCGACCGCAACTTTCCGCGGGACCACGTTGATTCCGTTAGCGCAGGCCACCGAGGGGCTCGCAGTGCTCCGAGACTCAACCTATGTCGCTTACCGGAAGGGGCTCGGCGAGGCGGGCGCAAGTCTGCCGGAGATGTTCTCTGACACCGTCGCCGCGGCTGCCGACTTCGTCGATCCGCCGCTGGTCGGGCTTGACGCCAAGGCATTGTGGAGCCCCGTCGAACGGAATTGGAACACGGCATCCGGCGCACCGTCTGAGTCGACCGAATCGGCTACAGGTAGGGCGGAACTGTGACGGTTTCTGCCGGACCTCGCGGCATCTGATCTGGTGACCAGACGGTCAAGCCCGTATGACGGCCCGGGCGACGGCTGCGACAGCCGTGTTCACGCCCTTGGGTCGCCGGTTCACGCGCATCGCCCCGGTGAGCAGGTTGAGTGCGTCGAGCGTGGGGCTGTCGGGGGACGGGGCGCGGTAGGGGTCTTCGCGGTCGCGCCAACCGAGTTCGAACAAGAGTTCACTGATGCGTGACTCCCAGAGTTCAGCGGGTGTCTCATTCGCGGCGACGACGAGCGCCATCCATCCGGCGTGTCGCTCGGCGGGGGTCGTTCCGAGTGGGAGCCGGCCGGTGATGTGGCGCAGGATCGCCTGCGGATCGCCCCGCCGTGCCGCGATTGCCCGAGTCGGAGCGATGCGCCCTTTGCGCACCGACACCAGCCCGAGCGCTCGCGCGGTGGCGCGGAGTTCCCAGACGGGCCAGGTGAGGTCTTCGCGGTTGGCCTTGCCGATCCACCATTCGGTGATGCCGGTGCGGTGTGCGATCTGCTCGACGGCAGCGGGCTTCAGATACCCGGCGTCGGTGAGCGCCGCGCCGTCCCCGACGATGTCGAGGAGCGCTCGGAACGGCTCGGTGAGATCGGCCGCATCGTCTGCGCTGACATCGGTCGCACCGGAAGCGGACGGATGCGCGAGCGCGTCGCGCAGGCCGCGTGCGCCGCGGTTGCGTGCCAGCTCGAGCAGCGACCCGAATTCCTCGACAACCGGGATCGGCTCCGCGGTGACGGAGGCGATGAACTCGTTCGTCTCATCGATGTCGAACACGTCGGGATGCCAGCCGTCGGGCAGCCACGCGCGTCCTTCCGCCGTGCTGTCGAACACCTCGGGGCGGAGGGCGTCGTCGTAGTCGCTGCGCACCCAGTCGGCGAGCTCGGCGTACCCCCAGACGCCGCCGCAGTCCTCCGGCGGGCAGGCGAGCTTCCCGCCGACGCACACCGGAGCCGGAGGAGGGGCGTCGAGCACCTTCTCGACGCGCAGGAGGTGCTTCCAGTCATCCCCGAAGTCGTAGTCGTACCAGAGCCGATCACCCTCGCCGGCGATGACCTGGTCGAGGCGCACATCGTCTTCGAGCATCCCCTCGTCGCCCTCGTCGAGGTCGAACTGGGTGAGGAACTCGGGAGCGTTGCGGTCATTGCTCGTGCGGAAGCGGTGCAGGTGGCTGTCGGTCCATCCCATCGCCGCTTGGATCACCTCGTGCAGCCGCGGGAGGAGGATGTCGCCGGGAACCTCGATGCGTCGCCACACAGGCGGCTTCGTGCGCTGCAGGTCGATACGGATACAGAAGCCCCGCACCGTAGCGGGGATGGGGAGGAGCTGCGGCTCGGGACGACGCCAGAGATCGTCCAGATGATCGGCGTCGGGCCTCAGCGAGGCGATAAACTTCTGAAGATCCGGTGCCTCGAACTTCTCGGATGCCATCTTCCTTCTTCCGACTCGGGTACATCACTTCGGGATGCGCCATCGCGATCAATTCTCGCGGAGCACGTCGGTGTTCGCCCAACTGCTGGTCAGGGAAGTGCCTGGGGGCGGCGCGTGCACCGCGCCCCACCAGGAGGGAGTCGGCAGATCGAATGAAGTCGATCCTGTTCTCCCGGAGGTGAGCATATGAAGCGCAAGGACGTCACTCGCGAGGCGCTTCATCGTGCCGCTATGCGTTCCACGCGGGCGTCGGCAGCGTTGGAGAAAAGGTCGGTGCCGGTCGGTGTCACTCGCTCTGAACGGGTCGAGCGCTTTAAGCAGACGCCCTCACCCCACAGGCTCGTGAGATCTTCGGCAATGAGCCGAAGAAGATCGACCTTTACGAGGCCGAGCAGGCGATCAACGATGAGGTCAGCATCGCGTTGCTCGATGACATCGCCGACGGGCGACTCGTGCTCGCCGATATCCTCACGGACGCGTTCCTCCGTGACCTGCATCAGAAGCTCTACGGAGACTTGTGGACGTGGGCAGGTCGGTACCGAACGCGTGATCTCAATATCGGCGTCGATCCCGAGCGCATCGCCGTCGAGCTCCGCGGGTCGCTCGATAACATCCGGTACCGGTGGGAGCACACCGACGACTGGACAGCACGGGAGCTCGGCATCGTCGTGCACGCCGAGATCGTTCGAATCCACGGCTTCGTCGACGGGAACGGGCGAACGACGCGTCTGCTCGCTGACTTGGTGTTCCCCGCTGTGCAAGACTCGGAGGCGATCGCAGCGACGTACGACTGGGAGATCGACAAGCGCCAGTACATCGCCTTGCTGCGTCAGTACGACCTCACCAGAAAATTACGGGGAACTCCACCAATTCGGGGCTTTGCTCGGACGGGCCAGGCGGCTCTCAGTTGTTCTTGGTTCGAGTCCAGGTACCCCAGCAGTTTCGAAACCCCCGGTTCGCCGGGGGTTTTCGCGTTGTGCCGCGCCGCGGCTGGTAGACCTGAGGCATCAGCTCCCCCATGCCCCGCGTCGGCCGCGCCGATGTCGTGGTGGGCGTCGTCGCGGCGGCGCTCTTCTGCCTCGTCGCGGTGGCCGTCGTCACCGGCTGGCCGCCGCTCGCCGAGATCGATCGCGCGGGCGCGGCCTGGGGGGAGCGCAACGGCGGGGCGCAGTCGTGGTGGGTGCCGGTGTGGACCACCGTCTCGGCCGTGTTCGGGCCGCTCGCGTTCCGCATCGCGGCGGTCGTCGCGCTGGTGTGGATGCTCGTGCGCCGGCGTCGCGGAGCGTCGCGCGCCGAGGCGTCCACGCTCTTCTTCGCGTCGGCGACGGTGCTCCTCGGCGGCATCGTGCCGGTCGCTGTGAAGGTGGTCGTCGACCGCCCACGGCCCGAGGCCGCGCTCGTCGACGCCCTGCACTCGTCGTTCCCCCCAGCCCACGCCTTCGGCATCACCACGGCGGCGCTCGTCGTGATGGTGGCGCTCGTCGGCCGCGTGTCCGTCGCCGCGTGGAGGGCGACGGGCGGCGTCGCGGGCGCGCTCGTCGTGCTCGTGTGCGTCGCGCGCGTCGCGCTGGCCGCGCACTACGTCAGCGACGTGACGGCGGGGGTGTGCCTCGCGGTCGTCTGGGTGCTCGTCGCCCGGCTGCTGTGGCAGCGGCTCAGCGCTTCTTCCGCCGCGCCGGCGCGATCACGGTGAGCGCACGGGGGAGCACCCGGGCGTCGAGCCGGTCGATCTGCTCGCCGAGCTCGCCGTCGCGCGCGATGCGATACGGCCCGTCAGGCGGCTCGAGGTGGTACTCGGCGTCGGAGAACTGCTGGTAGCGCTTGTTGCGCGCCACGCGCCCGGTGAAGAGGTCGAGCACCACCCGGGCGCGCGAAGCCAGCCGCGTCACCCCGAGCACCCGCAGGTCGAGGCGGCTGTCGTCGAGCGCCGCGCGGTGCACGGGCGCGAAGCCGCGCGGTTCGTAACGGCCGTTGCCGATGAACAGCAGGCTGAACTTCGCGTCGACCGTGTCGCCGTCGAGGTCTTCCACGCGCACGCGCACGGCCTTGCCGCGCCCGAGGGTGCGCGCAGCCGCGACGACCGCGGCGAGCGGCTTGCCGATGCGGTGCTCGTACTTCTCGCGGATCGCGACGAAGTCGGTGTAGGCCCCGATCGAGGCGGTGTTGACGAAGATCGTGCCGTTCACCTCGCCGAGATCGACCTTGGCGTAGGTGCCCGCGTGGATCGCGTCGATCGCTGCCGACAGCGGGAACATGCCGAGATCCTTCGCGAAGTGGTTGAACGTGCCGGCGGGGAAGACGGCGAGCGGGATGCCGTTGTGCATCGCCGCGGCGGCCGCCTGCTGCACCGTGCCGTCGCCGCCGGCCACCGCGAGCACCTCGCACGAGGCCGCCGTGTCGCGGGTCACCTGCCCGTAGTCCTCGCCGTCGTTGCCCAGCTCGACGATCCGCATGCGCGGGAACGCCCGCCGCACCTCGGGGAGGATCTTCCCCGCGCGCCCCGACCCCGACTTGGGATTGATGACGAGCGCGATGCCCTCGCCGTCGGGGTTCGCCTTCCCCGCGTGCACCGCGAGGTCGTCCTGCATGGGGTCGATGCGCTCGACGGGCACGACCTTCGTCGTGAGCCAGGCGATCGTCTCACCCAGGGCTAAGCCGGCGAGCACATCGGACGGGTAGTGCGCCCCCGTCGCGACGCGCGAGAAGCCGACGAGGCCCGCGAGCATCCGCAGCGGCACGGACAGCGCCGGCCATTCCGCGGCCGCGCCCGCCGCGAACGCCATGGCGCTCGCGGAATGTCCGCTCGGGAAAGACGTCGATTGCGGAATGCGATGCGCGAGCCGCTGTGCGGGCACCTAGGTGATCGAGGGGCGCGGCCTGCGGTGCAGACGCTTGGATACCTGGTTGGCGAT
This sequence comes from Microbacterium sp. F2E, assembly GCF_020905435.1. Taxonomy (NCBI): domain Bacteria; kingdom Bacillati; phylum Actinomycetota; class Actinomycetes; order Micrococcales; family Microbacteriaceae; genus Microbacterium; species Microbacterium sp. F2E. The sequence continues at coordinate 6,546 of NZ_JAJJIB010000022.1, forward strand.
GAGGCTCGTCACCGCGATCGAGACGAGACCGCGCGCCGCGCCTCGGCGTGCCCGCGGGCGGCCGGTCAGCGTCATCAGGCCGGCGATCACGATCCACAGCGAGGAGCGGTCGGCGGCGCGGGTGAGGCGCGGCATCGTGGCATCCAGCAGCGGGCTCTTCGTGTTCGCGATCGCGTCGAAGGTCGCGACATCGAGGGCGTCGATCTGGTGACGGACGCTCCGCCAGCGACGCGTGTTGCCAGCATCTGTCGTGTTCGTGCGCTTGCGCGTCTGCTTCCCCTGCGTCTTCCGCTCCCGCGTCATCTCGCCTCCCGCTCAGGCCATCGCGTCACCGATGTAGCTGTACTTCAGAAACACCTCGCTCGCCCATCCGGCCTCTTCGAGCACTCCCTGCACAGCAGAGAGCATGTACTTGGCGTCCCACCCCATGTAGAGATAGCGCGGATCGTCGCCGCCGGCGATCTGATCCCACTGACCGTTCCATGCCATCGCGGAATACACGGGCCCGCCGCGACGGGCGCTGAAATCGATGACCGCCTGGCGGGACTCGGGGGACTCCGCCCAGAGGCGCTGGAAGATGCGGTTGAAGAGGTACCGGATGTCGGCGACCTCCCAGTGCTCGCCGCGGAACTCGACGTAGTCGAACTCGCGCTGCCAGCCGCGCGGCCACCCGCGTCGGAGGCGCGCGTCGAGGACCGGCGTGAGGTTGTCGTCGTCGATGCTGACCACGGCCGGCCGCGCCCACACCCGCAGAAACGCCTCGGTGAGCCGTGCGGTGCGCGCGGCGATCTCCGCCGTCGACCACGCGGGGCTCTCGGCGATGGCCGCAGTGAGCGAGATGTCGCTCGCGGCATATACGCGGCGTTTGTCGGGGAAGGAGGTGTCGAACGCGCGATCGGCGAGCGGCTCCTCGAGGAGAGTCAGGTTGCCGAGCGTCTGCGACAGCGCGCGGAAGCTGTTCTGCTCGTCGGCCTCGAGGTCGGCCCAGCGGCGGTCGCCGTCGGGCGACCAGTCGTCGGACGGCGCGACCGGAACGACGTGATCGACATCGAACCCCGCCGGGTCTGTGAGGCCGGCGAGGCGGCCGAGCACGTAGCGGGGGTGCGGGAGATTGCCGTACTTGAGGCCCACGCGGGTGCGCTCGTCGGACGGCGTGATGCGCGCGATCGCGTGCACGAGGTCGTCGCGGCCGCGCTCGGCGGCGCGGCAGAGCCGGGCGACCAGGCGATCCGTGGAGATCCCGACGATCGCGCGCCGCAGCAGCAGCGACTGCACCTGCTCGAGGGAGAGGATCAGCTCGTCTCGGTCGAGCAGCCCGTGCACGTGGTCGCCGTAGAGGCGGAGGAGCAGAGGCGCGACGCCGCGACCGAAGGTGCCGAGGTACGCGAACTGCTGCCCGATCTCGGGGTCGGGAGTGTGCGCCGGGTCGAGCAGCAGCCCGTAGATCTCCGCGTATTCGCGCCACTGCGCGGCGTGACCGCGCAGCGCCTCGACGCCGAGCCGCGGGAACTCGTGGCGGAACGCGTCGTAGACCGCTCGGCCGCCCGACGCATCGACTTCGCGTCCGGTGAGCATGACCAGATAGTGCCGCCAGAACGCGCCGATCTGCTCGCCGGTCGCCTCTTCGATCGGCAGCCAGTACTCGTTCTCGATCTCGCTCTGCTGCTCATGGGTCAGCCCCATCAGCACGTAGTTGTGGATGAGCTCGTGGTCGCGCAGCGGCTCACCGGTGGAGTTCAGGCTCTCGAACGTCTGCTGCGCGTTGGCCTCGGGGCCGAGCGTGATCGAGACGTGCTCGAGCTTCTGCAGCCCTCGCCAGATGCTCGGCGCCTCGCCGGGGCGGATCTGACTGCGGAAGAACGCGTAGTTGTCGTCGAAGCGCGACTCGCGGGCCTGCTCGCCCGGTGCGCGGCGGTCGTGCACGACGCTGTCGAAGACATCGGCCCATGCGCGGTGGGGACGGAGCTTGGTGCGCGAGGGGTCGTCGTCGCGCACCAGCACACGGGAGAGCTCGGCGGCGAGCGCGGGGTCTTCGTCGCGCAGCGAATGCTGGAGCGCGGCGACCAGCAGCATGAGCGTCGTCAGGCGCTGCTGGCCGTCGATCAGGACGAGGTGCGCACCCGACTCGGTGTCATCCGACGCCGCGGTGGAGAGGATCGATCCGATGAAGTGGGTGTCCGTGGCATCCGCCGCCGACACCGCGCGCACATCGCTCAGCAGCTGCTCGCAGCCGCCGATGTCCCACCGGTACTGCCGCTGATACACCGGCACAACGATCGTCGTCTCCGGTGCCTGGAGCCACCCGATCGTGTTCACGGCGGTCGCCTGGACGTGGGCGGCGGTCGCATCGGCGGGGACGGGGGTCACTGTGCTCATCGTCAGAAAAACGCTCCTCGAAAACCTCGGTCGAGTCTAATCGCGTCCATCAGACCGCTCTGTGGGCTTGCCTAAGTCGGCGTGTAAAAACTTCGCTCGTCCGACAGAAAGGGCATGATCCGTCATGGCATACATCAAGAGCGCCGCTCTGGAAGAGACCGGGTACGTCGTCCTCGACCCCTACGGCAAGGAGATCGACCCGAAGGAGTGGCTCGACGTCGAATACGTCGACTGGAAGTCCTCCGGCGACACCCGCTTCGCCCCGCTGGCCTCGGCCAAGGGTGAGATCGAATGCAACGGCTTCTGGAACCACAAGCCGCCGCGCACCGACAAGGACGGTGTGTGGATCGACTCGCAGACCGCGATCGCACCGACCCTCACCGAGCGCGCGCTCGAGCCGGGTGCCAACGTCGGCCGCTGCCGCATCATCGAGCTGCAGCCGAACACCTACGCCGACTGCCTGTACAACCTGCACCAGGATGACAACAACCGCCTGAACCCGGACGGCACCGGCTGGGTCGTGCGCGGCTTCTTCAACCTCACCGACGACAAGACCAGCTACTTCGTGCTGCGCGAGAACCGCACCGACCCGAGCGAGGAGACCCGCATCGCCCTGCCGGCCGGCGCGCAGCTGATCGTCGACACGCAGCGCCTGTGGCACGCCGCGGCGCACTACGGCGACGAGCCGCGCTACTGCCTCATCACCTCGTGGGAGTCGGGCCCCGAGCTCGACGCCTACATCGCCAAGTACAACGGCGTGAACAAGGTCGAGAGCTACCCCGTCGACCAGGAGACGCTCGACGCCGGCCAGATCGAGCAGGAGCGTCGCATCGCGGCCCGCGCCGCCGCGCTCGCCGCCCGCGGTCAGCAGGACGTCAACGTCATGAGCGAGGCCTGAACCTCGCCGCGACCCGCGACAGCCGAGAAGGCCCCCGCCAGTGGCGGGGGCCTTCTTGCGCACAGCGGGCAGGGCGGGTCAGGCCGCCGTGTAGTCGCGGACCCGGTTGCGGTGCGAGATGCGGTGCGCCGCCCACAGGGAGCCGGCGATGAGACCGGCGATCAGCGCGCCGAAGATCCACGGCATGACCGTCGGCGTGAGGCCGGACGTCTTGGCCTTCATCTCGGCCGTGCCTCCCGCGATCAGCGAGTTGCCGTCGGCGATCTGCGTCGCGCCGTCGGCCACCTTGCCCGAACCCTCCGACACCTTGACGGTGCCTGCGGAGAGGTCCCCGGTGCCGGTCTCGAGAGCCTTCACGCCGGTCGCCAGGCGGCCCGCGCCCGCCGAGAGCGTTTGCGTACCGTCGGCGAGTGACGTCGCTCCCGCGGAGAGGTTGTCCGCACCGACGGCGAGATTCTGCGCGCCCGAGCTGAGTCCCAGCGCACCCGTGGCGAGAGACTGCGTCCCGTTCGCGAGGGTTCCTGCGCCGGCCGAGAGGTCGGTGGCTCCGGATGCGAGGGTGGTGGCCCCAGCATCCAGCCGCTGGACACCCGCGGACAGTTCGCCCGACTTCGCGGCGAGCGTCGCCGCACCGTCGGTGAGGCCGCCCGCCTTCGATTTCAGCGTCGAGAGTCCGGCGGCGAGGTCGCCCGCGCCCGTGTCAAGGGTCGCGAGTCCACTCACCAGATCGCCCGACCTGGCCGAGGCCGTCGCGAGTCCGTTCGACAGGGCACCCGACGTGGTCGCGATGGTCCCCGCCCCGGCGGCGAGCTCGCCCGACTTGGCGACGAGGGTATCAAGGCCCGCCGAGAGGGATGCCGATCCATCCTTCAGCGAGCTGGCGCCGCGGGCCACGCTGGCGGCTCCGGTCTCGAGGTCGGCGGCACCCGCAGCCACGCGGCCCGCGCCCTCCTGAAGCTGCGCCGCGCCCCGGCTGAGCGCGCCGGAGCCGTCGCTCACCGCCTGTGCGCCGGTCGCCAGGTCGCTCGCACCTGCGACGAGGCCGTCGGCGCCGAGCTGGAGATCGCTTGCTGCCTGAGCGAGCGCGCGCAGGTGGCCGATGGTGGCCGGATCGGCCGATGCGGCTTGGAGGTTGTCGGCGACCTGGGTGAGGCTCTGCTGCAGGGATGCGGCGCCACCGGCGAGCCGTCCGGCCCCTGCCTGAAGGCTCGTGACGCCGTCGGCGACCTGGGCGGTCCCGGTTGCGAGGTTCGCGGCGGCCGCGGCGAGATTCGTCGCACCCGTCGAGGCGGATCGGGCTCCCGCCGCAAACGTGTGCGTGCCTGCGGCCAGACTCGCGGCTCCGTCGTTCAGCGCAGATGCCCCCGCCGCGACGTTCGTGCCACCTGCCGCTGCGGCGCCGATGCCGGCAGACAGCGCCGACGCGCCGCCGGAGATCTGACCGAGCCCGGCGTTCAGCGCGCCGGCGCCGGCGGACAGCGCCCCGATGCCTTCAGCCAGCTGCCCCGCACCGGCACGCGCGTTGTCGGAGCCGCCGTCGAGGCGAGCCGCGCCCGCCTCGAGCCGGTCGATTCCCGCCTTGGCCTCGTTCGCACCGGCGGAGAGGCGCTGCGCCCCGTCGGCGAGCTGCGCCGCCCCGGGGGCCGCCTGCGAGGTGCCTGCCTTGAGCTGCTGGGCACCGCTGTCGAGGCGCTGCACCCCCGCGACGAGGCGGGTCGCCCCGGCGGCGGCGGACGCCGCACCATCGCTCACCTTCGCCGCGCCCTCGGACGCCGATGCGGCACCCTCGGCGAGCGTTCCAGCTCCTGTCGAGAGCGCCTGTGCGCCGGCGGCGGCACTCGTCGCCCCGGCGGACAGAGACGTCGCACCCGCCGCGGCGTCGGCGGCTCCGGCGTCGAGCTTCTTCGCCCCGGCGGCGAGCGCGTCGGCGCCGCCGGCGAGGGTGGTGGCGCCGGCGGCGAGCGACTCCGAGCCGGTCGCCGCCTTTCCGGCGCCGTCGTCGAGCCGGGCGGCGCCGGCGGACAGAGTCGCGGCGGTGAGGAGGTACAGGCAGGTCATCGCGGCCAGCAGCAGGCTGAGGACGATGACGGTGACACGCATGCCCCAGCGATGGGTATGGGTACTCGACATTGAGGACTCCGTTGTCTCGCGCCTGCGTCATCGCAGGCGTGGTGATGGGTTCGGCGGTGTCGCGTGCACGGTCGTGTCGTGGCCGCGGCACCGGGAGAGCGAGATGACGCTCACAGCCCGAACCCGCCTCCGTGGGAGCAACGGAATCCTCTGCAAGGTGGAACCAAGTCTCACGACTCGTGACGCCCGGTGTCTTGTAGAGATTCCACAAGATTCCCGGCATCCATCGATCGAACCCTCCACATCGCGCTCTTCTGCGAATGCTTGTGTATGTCCGTGTTTGTGTTGTACTGTGTGAGCGTCTCAAGGAGGAACTCGTGTACGCGACGGAGCGGCAGCAGCTGATCGAACACCTCGTCACCGCAGAAGGCCGAGTGGCGGTGGTCGACCTCGCCCGCCGCTTCCGCGTGACCACCGAGACCGTGCGGCGCGACCTCGACCAGCTCGAATCGACCGGCGTCGTGCGTCGGGTGCACGGGGGAGCGGTGCCGCGCACGCGGGCCAGCACCGCCGAACCCTCGCTCGCCGAGCGCAGCGCGCAGAGCAGCGAGGCCAAGCTCGCGATCGCACGGCGCGCGCTCGATGCGGTGCCCGCGGACTTCGACGGATCGGTCTACCTCGACGCCGGCACGACGGCGGCGGCGATCGCGCACCTCCTCGCCCAACGCCCGGCGGGGCTCCGCGCCCTCGAGGTCGTCACCCACTCGATGACCGTCGCGCACCTCCTCGCCGGCGCTCCGGGGCTCAGCCTCACCGCCATCGGCGGGCGCGTGCGCGGACTCACCGCCGCCGCGGTGGGCGCGCAGACGGTCGATACGATCTCGCGGCTGCGTCCCGACATCGCCTTCGTCGGCACGAACGGCCTCTCGGCCGGGTTCGGGCTCAGCACGCCCGATCCCGACGAGGCCGCCGTCAAACGGGCCATCATCGGCGCCGCGCGCCGCACGTTCGTCGTCGCCGACGCCGCGAAGCACGACGCCGAACTGCTCGTCTCGTTCGCCGCGCTCGGCCAGGTCGACGTGCTCGTCAGCGACGTGGCGCCGGAGGGTGCGCTCGCCGACGCGCTCGACGAGGCGGATGCCGAGGTGTGGGTCGCATGATCGTCACCCTGACCGCGAACCCGTCGCTCGATCGCACGGTGTCCCTCTCCGCGCCGCTGCGCGCGGGCGAGGTGCAGAACGCCGACGCCGTGCGCGAGGATGCCGGGGGGAAGGGCATCAACGTCACCCGCGTGCTCCGCGGTTCGGGCGCGGCGAGCACCGCCGTGCTGCCGCTCGACCCGTCAGACCCCTTCGGTGCCGTGCTGCGCGCGGCGGATGTCCCGTTCACCCCCGTCGCGGTCCACGGCGCCACCCGCGCCAACCTCACCCTCGCCGACGCGGACGGCGTGACCACGAAGATCAACCTGCCGGGCGTCACGCGCACATCCGCCGACGGCGACGCGCTCATCGACGCCGTCGTCGCGGCGGCCGCCGGAGCCCGATGGCTGGTGCTCGCCGGCTCGCTGCCGCCGGGGCTCCCCGACACGTTCTACGTCGACGTCATCGACGCGGTGCGCGGCGCCGGGTTCGATGCCGGCGTCGGCCCGCGCATCGCCGTCGACACGTCGGGCCCCGCGCTCCGCGAGGTCGTCCGCAGTGGCGCTCCCGACCTCATCAAACCCAACGACGAAGAACTCGCCGAGCTCGCCGGGGTGAGCCTCGACAGCGGTCTCGCGCTCCCCGAAGCTGTGGCCGCGGTCGCCGCGGGTCTCGTTCCCGCGCGCGTCGGCGCCGCCTTCGTCACCCTCGGCGGCGACGGCGCGGTGCTCGTCACCGCCGACGGCGCCTGGCACGGCACTCCGCCGCCGACCCGCGTGCGCAGCACCGTCGGCGCGGGCGACAGCTCGCTCGCCGGATTCCTGCTCGCCGAGTCGGCCGGCGCCGGCCCGGAGGAATGCCTGCGCAGTGGCATCCGCTACGGCTCCGCCGCCGCCGCCCTCCCGGGGACGCAGGCCCCCACCCCCGACGATCTTCTCCCCGGCGATGTGCCGGTGAGACGCCTCTGACCATCCCGCCCACCGAGACAAGACCACCGGAGGTCACCGTGTCCGAGATCATCACGCCGGCGCTCGTCAGCCTTGACGAGCCGCTCGGCACCGACAAACGAGCCGTCATCGACGCGCTCGCCGCCCGCGTGGCCGCGACCGGTCGCGCGAGCGACGGTGCGGCGCTCGCGGCGGATGTCTGGAAGCGCGAGCAGACCGACGAGACCGGCCTGCCGGGCGGCATCGCCATCCCGCACGCCAAGAGCCCGGCCGTCCGCGAGGCGACGCTCGCCTTCGCCCGCCTCACGCCGGGCGTCGACTTCGGCGCGCCGGACGGCCCGGCGGATCTCGTCTTCCTGATCGCCGCGCCCGACACGGCGGCCGAGGAGCACCTCGCCGTGCTCTCGCGGCTGGCCCGTGCCTTCATGCGCGACGACTTCACCGCCGGACTGCGCGCCGCGACCTCACCCGACGACGTGGTCGCCCTCGTGCAGGCCGCCGTCAGCGACGAGCCGACCGCGGCGGCCGCTGCGGCCGGCGCCGCCGCGCCCGGCGCTGCGGCGGCCGACGGGGCTCCGGCCGTGGCGACGAACCTCGTCGTCGACGGTCGCCCCGCGCGCATCGTCGCCGTCACCGCCTGCGCGACCGGCATCGCTCACACCTTCATGGCTGCGGACGCGCTCACCGCGGCGGGCCAGAAGGCCGGTGTCGACCTCGTCGTCGAGCCGCAGGGTTCGTCGGGTTACAAGGCGCTGCCGCAGTCGGTCATCGACGACGCCGACGCCGTGATCTTCGCGGTCGACGTCGACGTGCGCGACCAGCAGCGCTTCGCCGGCAAGCCCGTCGTGCGCGTGCCCGTCAAGAAGGGCATCGAACAGCCCGCCGAGCTCATCGACGAGGCCGTCGCCTCGGTCGGCAACCCGCTCGCGCCGCGTGTCAGCGGCAACGCCGACACCGCGGCCGCGGCCCGCGCCGAAGGCGGCAGCGGCGGAGGGGTGGGCAGCGCGGTCAAGCGGTCGCTGCTCACCGGCGTCAGCTACATGATCCCGTTCGTCGCCGGTGGCGGTCTGCTGATCGCGCTCGGGTTCCTCCTGGGCGGCTACGAGATCGCGTTCAACGCCGACGACGTCCTCGGGTCGGCGACGCTCTGGAACCTCGGCGACACCTCGCTGATCGTCTACCTGGGCGCCGTGCTGTTCAAGATCGGCTCCCTCTCGTTCGGCTTCCTCGTGCCCGCGCTCGCCGGATACATCGCGTACGGCCTCGCCGACCGCCCCGGCATCGCGCCGGGCTTCGTCGCGGGCGCCGTGGCATCCTTCATGGGCGCCGGCTTCCTCGGCGGCATCGTCGGCGGTCTGCTCGCCGGTCTCGCCGCCTGGTGGCTGAACAGCCTCGACGTGCCGCGGTGGCTGCGCGGCCTGATGCCCGTCGTGATCATCCCGCTCCTCGGCTCGATCTTCGCCTCCGGACTGCTGCTGATGGTGCTCGGCGGACCGATCGCGTGGCTCACCCAGGCGCTCAACGACTGGCTGTCCGGCCTCACCGGCGCCGGGGTCATCATCCTCGGCATCATCCTCGGCCTCATGATGTGCTTCGACCTCGGCGGTCCCGTCAACAAGGTCGCCTACGCCTTCGCCACCGGCAACCTCGCCGCGGGCATCGCCGGCGACGAGCGCTACCTGCAGATCATGGCCGCCGTCATGGGCGCGGGCATGGTTCCGCCGCTCGCGATGGCCCTGGCATCCACCGTCATCGACCGCAAGCTCTTCACCGAGCCGGAGCGCGAGAACGGCAAGGCCGCCTGGCTGCTCGGTGCCGCGTTCATCTCCGAAGGGGCGATCCCGTTCGCGGCCGCCGACGTCTTCCGCGTCATCCCGGCGATGATGGTCGGCGGCGCGGTCACCGGTGCCCTGTCGATGGCGTTCGCCGTCACCAGCAAGGCGCCCCACGGCGGCGTCTTCGTGTTCTTCGCGATCGACAACTTCTGGCTGTGGCTGGTCGCCATCGCCGCCGGCACCGTCGTCGCCGCGTTCGCCGTCGTCGGCCTGAAGCGCTTCGCACACCGGCGCCCCGTGGAGCCGGTTTCGTCCGGCGCAGAAGGTGTTCCCTCGGCGGTCGCCACCGCATAGTCTCGAACACGACACTCTCGACTCAGGAGGATTCCATGGCAGAACGTCAGGCCACCGTCGCCAGCAGCTCGGGGCTGCACGCCCGCCCCGCGAAACTGTTCGTGCAGGCGGTGCAGCAGACCGGCGTGCCGGTCACCATCGCGGTCGAAGGCGGCCCCGACCTCAACGCGGGCAGCATCCTCACCCTGATGGGGCTCGGCGCCACGCAGGGCACCGTCGTGACGCTGAAGGCGGAGGGCGACGGCGCCGATGAGGCGCTCGATAGCCTCGTCACCTTCCTCGAGACCGACCACGACGCCGAAGGCTGAGTCGACATATCCGCGGATGCCACGCATTCCCGTCACGGGAGTGCGTGGCATCCGTCATTCGCGCGAGGCGCGCGGCTACATCTCGACGGAGTCGCCCGGGTCGAGGGCCACGAACTCGCCGCCGTGCTGCTCGGTCGCCCACTTCAGCCGCGCGCGGTGCATGTCGAGGCCGATGCGCGACAGGGTCATGTCGTGCGTGGCGAAGGAGCGGTGGGGCTTCGCGGCGAGCACGAAGTCCATCGCGTCGCCGATCTTCAGCCACGGCGCGCCGACGGGCGCCGCGAGCAGCCGGATGTCGGCGTGCTTCGGGAGCGTGTACGAGTCGCCGGGGTAGTAGAACGAGTCGTTGACGAGCACGCCCACGTTGTCGACGACGGGGATCGACTCGTGGATGACGGCGTGCCGGCCACCGTGGAAGCTCATCGTGAAGGGACCTGCGGTGACCGTGTCGCCCGGCTCGACGACGATGACGTCGGCTCCGGCGGCGGCGACGCCCGCGGGCGCGTAGACCGGGACATCGGGGGAGTGGCGGCGCAGGTGCGCCAGGTGCTCGGGGGTCCAATGGTCGGGATGCTCGTGGGTGAGCACGACGGCGGTCAGCCCGTGCAGGTCTTCGAGCGGCAACGTGTATCCGCCCGGATCGATGATCAGCAGACGGTCTTCGAGCTCGAGTCGCAGGCAGGCGTGTTCATGCTTCGTGATGCGCATGGCCTCAGTCAACGCCTCGCCGCCCCGACCGGCAAGCGCGCCGCGACGCGCGCCGGCTCGATTTGGCGAGGCCGTCGCCGGCATGGCATAATCGAACGGTTGCCTGATCGGCGGAAGTCATCGAGCAACGCACGTGCGGCCCCATCGTATAGCGGCCTAGTACGCCGCCCTCTCACGGCGGTAACGCGGGTTCGAATCCCGCTGGGGTCACCACACGGCAAACGCCCGGTCCGAATCGGATCGGGCGTTTCGCGTTTCTCGCCGCGGGACCGCCCCCGCTCCCAACGCCCGCGGGTGCCGTTCACAACGTCGGAGATCCGGTGCCCGACGGCCGTTCCGGGCGTCGGGGAGGCCGCGGACGACGAAATCTCCGACGTTGTGAACCGCGAGGGTGCGGCACGGGCGCGTCCGGGAGCTGGGGATGGGGCTGGCGACGCGGTGAGAGCCGGCGGCAGGTGGCGGGCGCGAGCGGGAGCGGGTCAGAGCTCGTCGGTGGAGACGTCGGCGGGGGAGGCGGCCGCGCGGGCGGCGCGGCGGCGGCGCACGCCGCGGCGGATCGCCCAGCAGGCGACCACGACGACGGCGATCACGGCCACCCAGGGGAGCAGGAACCCCACCCCGACGATCAGGCCGCCGAGGGCGGCGACCAGTCCGTTCCACCCGGCGGCGAGCCCGTCGCCGAAGCCCGCCGGGTCGGCGGTCGCGGCCGGTGCCGGCTCGGTGAGCGTCACCGTCAGGGTCGACATGCCGACCTGCGAATCGAGCCACGTGAGCTGCTGGCGCAGCGACTCGAGCTCCGACTGACGGTCGGCGAGCGCCGACTCGGCGGCGATCAGGTCGGCCGTCGAGGTCGCCTGCGCCATGAGATCGGTGAGACGGGCGACGGATGCCTCGAGAGAGGCGACCCGTGCGCGCAGGTCGACGGCTTCGGTCGTCACGTCGCGACGATCCACCTGCGAGCCCGTCACCTCGCCGATCTCCGAGAGCCCCGCCAGAGCGGCGGGGAGCTTGTCGGCGGGCACCCGCACCGTAATCCAGGCCCCGCCCGGACGCGGATCGATCATCACGCCGTCCGGAACCGCGCCGCCGCCCGTGCCGCTCGCATCGCCGCCGAGGCTCAACGACTCGACGTATCCGCCGGCGGAGGTCGCCGCCGCAGTGAGGGCGTCGGCCGCGGCGCGCGCGTCGTCGACCCGCACCGTCGCGCTCGCCGTCGCGACGATCTCGCGCGCCGCCGCGTCCGTGCCGCCGGCCACCGCCGCATCCGAACCGGATGCCGCCACCCCGCCGAGCGCCGAGTCGCCGGCCGACTCTCGGGAATCGGCGGCACCGCCGGGCAGCGAGAACGGCTCGGCGGCCGAGCCGCCCTCCACCGTGACCGGCTGCTGCGCGGTCGAGATCGAGCCGCCCGCGCCCACCCCGAGCTGCGGCGCGATGGCGGCGGCGACCGCCACGAAGGCGGCAGCGGCCGTCGCACCCATCCAGATGCGGCCGCCGCGCACGGCCCGCGCGCGGCCCCGGCGCGCCGCGGCGAGGTCGTCGCCGCGTGCCGCGCCGATCCGTGCGAACAGCGCCGCCTCGATCTCGTCGACTCTCTGGTCGGTGAGCTCGGGCAGTGTGATGTCGTCGTCGTTCATGTCCCCTCCGGTTCGATAGTGCTGCGCAGCTGGGTGCGGATGCGGGAGAGGCGGTTGCGGACGGCTCCGTGCGAGACGCCGAGCTGCTCGGCGGCGGCCTGATAGGCGTACCCCTCGGCGGCGCACAGGCGGAAGATCTGCTGATCCAGCGCGCTCAGCGTGCCCACCTCGGCGATGACCCGCTCGACGAGAACCGCATCGACGACCTGCTTCTCGACGTCGACCGTCGCCGGCAGCGTCTCATCGAGGCCCGCCGCGGTGTGCTCGCGGTCACGCTGCTGCCGGCGGATGCGGTTCGCGCACTGGAACCGGCAGATCGTCACGAGCCACGGCAGAAGCGACTGCCCGGCCAGCTCCAGACCGGGCAGCTTCCGCCACGCGGCGAGGAAGGTCTCCTGCGTCACGTCCTCGGCATCCACCTGCGTGCCCACGAGCGAGTGCGCGAGCCAGTACACCGGGCGCACGTACGCGCGATACAGCGCGCGGAACGCCGCGTCGTCGCCCGCGCCCGCCGCCGCGACCAGCGCGGCGTCGGACCCTGCGGAGTGCCCCGTCGGGGGCCAGGCCGTGGTGTGGGTCATGGTCTCCTCGTTCTGCTCCCACCCTGTCAGTGTCCGGAGGGCCGAAGGCGTCTCGAATCGATATCGATCGCGGCCCCGATCCGGTCTCGGATGCCTCTGTGCACCTGTATCCTTGGGCGAGCGAGAGGGAGTATCCCGCCTCGCGTGTCCGTCAGTACGGGCTCCGTCGTCGGGGCTCCGGGCACGCGCCGCGCCGGTCCGGCACGGGGGAGAGACTTTCGGCGTTTCGTCACCCCTCCGAAAGGTCCGCATGGAGCTTCCCGTCTGGTTCGAAGTCGGCTCGTTGATCGTCCTCGTCCTCATCCTCATCGGCGACCTGCTGCTGATCCTCAAGCGGCCGCACATCCCGTCGACCAAGGAGTCGACCCTGTGGGTCGTCTTCTACGTGACGCTCGCGCTCATCTTCGCCGGGCTCATGTGGTACTTCGCCGGCGGCGAGTACGCGGGCCAGTTCATCGCCGGTTGGCTCACCGAGTACAGCCTGTCGATCGACAACCTGTTCGTGTTCGTGCTGATCATGAACCAGTTCGCGGTGCCCCGTCGCTACCAGCAGGAAGTGCTGATGGTGGGCATCATCATCGCGCTCGTGCTCCGCGGCATCTTCATTCTGCTGGGCGCCACCATCATCGAGAACTTCCTGCCGATCTTCTACGTCTTCGGCGCGTTCCTCTGCTGGACCGCCTGGCGTCAGGCGTTCCCGGGCGCCGACCACGAGGACGAGATCAAGAAGGAGAGCTTCATCATCCGGATGCTCCGCCGCCGGGTGGACATCAGCGACCACTACGACGGGGCGAAGACCCGCACGACGGTCGCCGGACGGCGCATGTTCACGCCGATGATCATCGTGTTCGTCGCGATCGGCATGACCGATCTGCTGTTCGCGCTCGACTCGATCCCGGCGATCTTCGGCATCACGACGAACCCGTTCATCGTCTTCACCGCCAACATCTTCGCCCTCATGGGTCTGCGTCAGCTCTACTTCCTGCTCGGGGGCCTCCTCGACCGCCTCAAGTACCTGCACTACGGGATCGCGTTCATCCTCGCGTTCATCGGCGTGAAGCTGATCTTCCACGCGATGCACGAGAACGAGCTGCCCTTCATCAACGGCGGTCAGCACATCACCTGGGTGCCCGACATCTCCACCTGGATGTCTCTCGGCGTCATCATCACGTCGATGGTCGTCGCGACCGTCGCGAGCCTCATCGCCTCGTCCCGCGAGCGCCGCGCGGCCCCGGTCGGTGCCGCCGCCGCGTCGCCGGTCGAGGCGGCCGAAGAGGTCGCCGAGCACAAGGGGACGCCCCCGACCGTCGACGGTCCCTGAGTCTCCGGGGCGTCCGGCCGGGGCGGCAGGAGGGGCGTCCGGCCGGGGCACGGCCGGCCCGGTGGTATCCTGACGCCGTGCGGATCGCTCGCCTTCTCCTTAGCGGCCGCGACGAGATCTCGTTCTGAGCCCTCACTCGTCGCGGAGTTCGGCGCGGGCACAACCTCACTCCTGGAGAACGAGACAGACATGAGCACACCGATTCCCGATCGCCCGCGGACCCTCGCCGAGAAGGTCTGGGACGACCATCTCGTCGTCAAGGGTGAGAACGGCGAGCCCGACCTCATCTACATCGACCTGCACCTCGTGCACGAGGTCACGAGCCCGCAGGCCTTTGACGGCCTGCGCGGCGAGGGGCGGGGCCTGCGCCGCCTCGATCTGACGATCGCGACCGAAGACCACAACACCCCGACCCTCGAGATCGACAAGCCGATCGCCGACCTGACCAGTCGCACCCAGATCGACACGCTGCGCCGGAACGCCGAAGAGTTCGGCGTGCGTCTGCACTCGCTCGGCGACAAAGAACAGGGCATCGTGCACGTCGTGGGGCCGCAGCTGGGGCTGACGATGCCCGGCATCACCGTCGTCTGCGGCGACTCGCACACCTCGACGCACGGCGCGTTCGGCGCGATGGCCTTCGGTATCGGCACGAGCGAGGTCGAGCACGTGATGGCGACCCAGACGCTGCCGCTGAAGCCCTTCAAGACGATGGCGATCACGGTCGAGGGCGAGCTGCGCCCGGGCGTCACGGCGAAGGACATCATCCTCGCGATCATCGCGAAGATCGGCGCGAACGGCGGCCAGGGCTACGTGCTCGAGTTCCGCGGCAGCGCGATCCGCTCGCTCTCGATGGAGGGCCGGATGACGATGTGCAACATGTCCATCGAGGCCGGCGCCCGCGCGGGCATGATCGCCCCCGACGAGACGACGTTCGACTACGTCAAGGGCCGCCCGCACGCCCCGACCGGGCAGGACTGGGACGACGCGGTCGCCTACTGGCGCACCCTCCCCTCCGACGAGGGCGCCGTCTACGACGCCGAAGTCTTCTTGGATGCCACGGAGCTCGAACCGTTCGTCACGTGGGGCACGAACCCCGGGCAGGGCGTGTCGCTCTCCGACGTCGTGCCCGACCCGGCCTCGTTCACCGACCCGAACGAGCGCGCCGCCGCCGAGCGCGCGCTCGAGTACATGGACCTCGCCGCCGGCACACCCCTGAAGGACGTCGAGGTGGATGCCGTGTTCATGGGCTCGTGCACGAACAGTCGCATCGAAGACCTGCGCGCCTTCGCCTCGGTCATCGAGGGGCGTCAGAAGGCCGAGCACGTGCGCGTCATGGTCGTGCCCGGGTCGGCGCGCGTGCGGCTGGAGGCCGAGGCCGAGGGTCTCGACAAGGTCTTCACCGAGTTCGGCGCCGAGTGGCGTTTCGCGGGCTGCTCGATGTGCCTCGGCATGAACCCCGATCAGCTGGCGCCGGGGGAGCGGTGTGCCTCGACGAGCAACCGCAACTTCGAGGGTCGGCAGGGCAAGGGCGGCCGCACGCACCTCGTCTCGCCGCTCGTGGCGGCCGCGACCGCCGTGCTCGGCCGGCTCGCGAGCCCGAGCGATCTGCCCGCGTTCGAGAAGGCGGAGGCCTGATCATGGAGAAGTTCACGACCCACACGGGTGTCGCCGCCCCGCTCACGCGTTCGGCGGTCGACACCGACCAGATCATCCCGGCGGTGTACCTCAAGCGCGTCACCAAGACGGGGTTCGAAGACGCGCTGTTCGCGAACTGGCGGCAAGACCCCGCGTTCGTGCTCAACCAGCCGGCGTATGCCGGGGCATCCATTCTCGTCGCGGGCCCCGACTTCGGCACCGGCTCGAGCCGTGAGCACGCCGTCTGGGCGTTGCGCGACTACGGCTTCCGGGTGGTGCTGAGCCCCAAGTTCGCCGACATCTTCCGCGGCAACGCGGGCAAGCAGGGCCTCGTCACGGGCGTCGTCACCGAGGCCGACATCGAGGCGATCTGGGCGGCCCTCGCTGCGAATCCCGGCGCCGAGATGACCGTCGACCTCGAGGCCAGAACGGCCCGACTGGGCGATCTCAGCGTCTCGTTCGACATCGACGATTACACTAGGTGGCGGCTCCTCGAAGGGCTCGACGACATCGGGCTCACCCTGCGCAACGAAGAGAAGATCGCGCAGTTCGAGGCGCGCCGAGAGGCGTGGCGGCCGCGGACGCTCCCCGTCCGCTAGCCCGAGCCCGGCGCCCCGCACCCGGGGAGAGCAGGCCCGCCCTCGAATCACAAGTGAGGTCCGATCGATGAACACCCTCCTCAGCGCCGCGGCGGCATCTCAGCCCGGCGACGGCGGAACAGACCGCACGGGCCAGGTGCTCGCGATCCGCGGAGGCCGGCCTCTGGTCGGCCGTGTCGAGGTCAAGGGAGCGAAGAACCTCGCGACCAAGGCGATGGTCGCGGCCCTGCTCGGTGAGACCGAGAGTGTGCTGCGCGACGTGCCCGACATCAGCGACGTGCAGGTCGTGCGTTCGCTGCTCGAGGTGCACGGCGTGACGATCGATGACGACGGTGACGGCGTGCTCCGTCTCGACCCGTCGGGCGCGGTGTCTGCCCACATGGAAGAGATCGACGCGCACGCGGGTGCGTCGCGCATCCCGATCCTCTTCTGCGGGCCGCTCCTGCACCTGCTCGGCCAGGCGTTTATCCCCGACCTGGGCGGGTGCCGCATCGGCGACCGTCCGATCGACTTCCACCTCGACGCGCTGCGGGCGTTCGGCGCCACGGTCGACAAGCTGCCCAGTGGCATCCGGCTGTCTGCACCGAACGGCCTGCACGGCGCCGACATCACGCTGCCGTACCCGAGCGTGGGGGCGACCGAGCAGGTGCTGCTCACGGCGGTGCGCGCGAAGGGCACCACCGAGCTTCGGGGCGCCGCCATCGAGCCCGAGATCATGGACCTGATCGCCGTGCTGCAGAAGATGGGCGCCATCATCTCGTACGAGCCGAACCGGGTGATCTTCATCGAGGGCGTCGACTCGCTGCGCGGCTACGACCACCGCTGCATCTTCGACCGCAACGAGGCCGCCTCGTGGGCGTGCGCGGCCCTCGCGACCGACGGCGACATCTTCGTCGGCGGGGCGAAGCAGCCCGAGATGCTCACGTTCCTGAACGTGTTCCGCAAGGCGGGCGGCGACTTCGACATCCGAGAAGACGGCATCCGCTTCCGCCGCGGGGGAGACGTCAAGCCCGTCGTCGTCGAGACCGACGTGCACCCCGGCTTCATGACCGACTGGCAGCAGCCGCTGATCGTCGCGCTGACGCAGGCGCAGGGAACCTCGACCGTGCACGAGACGGTGTACGAGAACCGTCTCGGGTTCACGCAGGCCCTCAACAAGATGGGCGCCGACATCGTCGTGCACCCCGAGGGCATCGCGAGCCCCGATCGCCGTGTCGCCCGTCGCGCGCTCGAGCAGGCCGCCGTCGTGAACGGTCCGACGCCGCTCCACGGTGCGGACGTCGTCGTGCCCGACCTCCGCGGCGGGTACAGCTACGTCATCGCCGCGCTCGCGGCCGAGGGGGAGTCGACCGTCCGCAACGTCGAGATCATCCGCCGCGGCTACGAGAAGTTCCTCGACAAGCTGACGGCCCTCGGCGCCGACTTCGACGTGCTGGAGTGACCGGAGTGTCGCAGCATTCGCGTCGACGCGCCTCGGCCGAGAAGACGCGCCCGAGCGTGTTCTGGCCCGCCGCGGCGATCGTCGTGCCCCTCACCGGACTGATCGCGAAGATCGAGATCACCGGCGCCGAGAACCTGCCGATCGAGGGGCCGTACGTGCTCGCCCCGAACCACTACAGCGAGTTCGACCCGGTGATCATCGCCGTCGCCACGTGGCGGATGGGTCGCGCCCCGCGGTTCATGGCGAAGGAGAGCCTCTTCCGGGTGCCGGTGCTCGGCTCGCTGCTGCGCGCGACGGGCATGATCCCGGTGGCGCGGTCGTCGTCGGCCTCGGCCGCGAAGCAGACGATCGCACAGGCCGAAGAGCTCGCCGAGCACGGTCGCGGTGTGATCGTCTACCCCGAGGGATCGCTCACCCGCGAGCCCGACCTCTGGCCCATGCGCGGCAAGACCGGCGCCGTGCGCCTCGCGATCGAGGGGAACATCCCTGTCATCCCGATGGCGACGTGGGGCGTGCAGAAGATCCTGCCACGGTACGGAAATCTCAGCCTGTGGCCCCCGCGCAAGCGCGTGCAGGTGAGCGTGGGTCCGGCGGTCGATCTGGATGCCTACCGCTCGCGCGGCGTCGGCAACGCGAACCTCGTCGCGGCCACCGACGCCGTCATGGCCGACATCGCGGGGCTGCTGAGCGGCCTGCGCGGTGAGCCCGCGCCCGCGGAGCGGTGGAACCCGGCCGTGCACGGCCAGAACGAGACGGGGCGCCTTGACTCCGAGAAGTGATCGCCGCGTGGAGGCGGGTCTGCCGCGGATCGCGGTGATCGGTGCGGGCAGCTGGGGCACCACCTTCGGCAAGGTGCTCGCCGACGGCGGCGCGCACGTCGTGATGTGGGCGCGGCGCGCCGAGCTCGCGCAGGAGATCCAGGAGGGTCATCGCAACAGCGAATACCTCCCCGGCGTCAACCTGCCGCGCACGATGTCGGCGACCGCACACCTCTCCGAGGCGCTCGACGGCGCCTCCCAGGTGTACCTCGCCATCTCGAGCCAGGCCCTCCGACAGAACCTCAAGGCCGTCCGCCCGCTCGTGGCGCGCTCGGAGGCGCCGATCGTCTCGCTCATGAAGGGCGTCGAGAAGCGCACGGGCCTGCGGATGAGCCAGGTCATCGAGCAGGAGCTGCACTGCGACCCGGCGCGCATCGCCGTGGCATCCGGGCCCAACCTCGCCCTCGAGATCGCGCGCGAGCAGCCCACCGCCGCCGTCATCTCCTCAACGAGCCGCGCGACGGCCGAGGCGGTCGCCCGCCGCGCGCGCAACACGTACTTCCGCACGTTCGTGAACACCGACGTCATCGGCACCGAGTTCGGCGGGGTGCTGAAGAACCTCATCGCCGTCGCCATCGGCATCGTCGACGGGGTCGGCTACGGCGAGAACACGAAGGCGTCGATCATCACCCGCGGCCTCGTCGAGATGACCGACTTCGCCGTCGCCTACGGCGCGCAGCCCGAGACCCTGCAGGGACTCGCCGGGCTCGGCGACCTCATCGCGACCTGCCAGTCGCCGCTGTCGCGCAACAACACCGCGGGGCGCCTCCTCGGCCAGGGCTACAGCTTCCAAGACGTCGTGAAGCAGATGAACCAGACGGCCGAAGGCCTGGCATCCGTGGCCCCCGTGCTGCAGCTGGCCCGCGAGGCCGGCGTGCAGATGCCGATCGTCGAGCAGGTGAAGATGGTGCTCGACGGCACCATGAACCCGCGCGACATCGCCCCGCACCTGACGACCGACGACGACAAGCCCACCGGGGAGAGGACCCAGCATGGACAGAACGGTGGTGGCGGTGCTCTTCGGCGGTCGCTCCAGCGAGCATTCGATCAGCTCCGCAACGGCCGGGGGCGTGCTGCAGGCGATTGACCGGAGCCGCTTCGACGTCCTGCCGATCGGGATCACCCGCGACGGCGCGTTCGTGCTCGAAGACGACGACCCCGACAAGTTCGCGCTGCGTCCCGAGCATCTGCCCGAGGTCGTCGACAACGGAACCCGCATCATCTGGCCCGATTCGGTGCTCTCCCGCGAGGTGAAGGTGGCGGATGCCACGGGCATCCGCTCGCTCGGCGACGTCGACGTCGTCTTCCCGATCCTGCACGGCCGGTTCGGCGAGGACGGGACGGTCCAGGGCTTCCTGGAGCTGCTCGATCTGCCCTACGTCGGGGCGGGGCTGCTGATGTCGGCCATCGGCATGGACAAGCACACCACCAAGCAGGTGCTGAAGGCCGCGGGCGTGCCGGTCGTGCCCTGGGCGACCCTCACGCGCGCGGAGCTCGACCGGGACCCCGAGCTGTGGGAGCGGCGCGTCCGCTCGCTCGGGCTGCCGGTGTTCGTCAAGCCCGCTCGGGCCGGGTCGAGCGTCGGGGTGTCGAAGGTCTCGGAGTGGTCGGAGCTGGGCGCGGCGCTCGAGACCGCGTTCGCCGAAGACCGCACCGTGCTCGTCGAGCAGGCGGTGACTGGCCGCGAGATCGAGTGCGGCGTGCTGCAGGGGCGCGACGGCGCCCCGCCGCGGGTGAGCGTGGCCGGTGAGATCGTTATCTCTGGCCGCGAGTTCTACGACTTCGACGCGAAGTATCTCGACGCTCCCGGCATCGACCTCGTCTGCCCGGCGGACCTGCACCCCGGCGAGCTCGCCGAGATGCAGCGGATCGCCGCGCGCGCGTTCGAGGCCGTCGGCGGCGAGGGACTCTCGCGCGTGGACTTCTTCTACACCGGCACCGAGTTCTTCGTGAACGAGGTGAACACGATGCCCGGCTTCACGCCGATCTCGATGTTCCCGACCTGCTGGATCGCGTCGGGAATGACCTACCCCGACCTGATCAGCGAGCTCGTCGACCTCGCCCGCGAGCGCTGAGGTCGCCCCGACCCGCGGCAGCGGGCGTGGCGGGGGCGGTTCAGCCCTCCGGGCGCTCCGTGCAGGCCGCGGCCGTCACGGGCAGCTGCTGCACCGCGGTGCCGAGCGTGTCGAGCACCGTGCGGGCGCTGACCTCGTCGTAGTCGAGGTACACCTCGACGGCCGGCGTGCGGCCGTACGTCGTGAAGCGGTAGTTGGGCGCCTCGGCGTCGTCGATCAGCCAGTCGACGCCGCCCGCCGTCTGGCAGGGGAGCGTCGAGGGCGCCGGCGGCTCGAGGCCGCAGGTGAGCAGCACCGTCGTGCGGCCGTCGTCGCTCTGCCAGGCACCGGTGGCCTGGGCATCCGTCCAGCGGCGTTGCTGCCCGTCGACCGCGTCGGGCAGGCGCACGGTGACCGCGGCGCAGGCCGGGTCGTTCGCCCCCTTGGCCGGGGTCATCGAGACGGTGCTGGAGCAGCCGGTGAGGGTCACCGCGGCCGCGGCCATCAGAAGGACGGCGGACAGGCGCGGGCGGAACACCCCTCCAGGCTACCGTGGAGGCATGAACGATCCGCGCGCCCAGACCGTCGGCGACCTCGGCGAGCGGGCCCTGCTCGCGCGCATCTTCGCGGCGCTCTCGGGGAGCTCCCGCGCCCTCGTCGGGCCCGGTGACGACGCCGCCGTGCTCGCCGCGCCCGACGGGCGGGTGGTCGTCTCGACCGACACGCTCGTGCACGGGCCCGACTTCCGACTGGCGTGGTCGAGCGGGCTCGACCTGGGCTGGAAGGCGGCGGCGGTGAATCTCGCTGACATCGCGGCGATGGGCGCGCGGCCGACGGCGCTCGTCGTGGCGCTCGCGCTCCCCGACGAGACGCAGGCCGCGTTCGTCGACGACCTCGCGCGGGGGCTGCGGGCCGCGTGCGACGCGCTCGCCCCCGGCTGCGCCGTCGAGGGCGGCGACCTCACGGCCTCCGACACCCTCACGATCGCGATCACCGTGCTGGGCGTGCTCGACGGCGCCGACCCCGTGCTGCGCTCGGGCGCGCGGGCGGGCGACACCGTCGCCGTCGCGGGCACGCTCGGCGCCGCGGCGCGCGGACTCGCGCTGCTGTTCGACCGGTTTCGGAGCGCCGACGGCACCCCGATCCCGGTCGACGAAGCGGCGCTCACCGCCGCCGAGCGCCACGACCTGCGCGCACAGCTGCGACCCGCGCCGCCGATCGCCCAGGGCCCCGCGGCGGCCGGCGGGGGAGCGACCGCGATGATGGATGTCTCGGACGGTCTGCTGCTCGACGCGCGCCGCATGGCCGAGGCATCCGAGGTGCGGATCGACCTCGATCCGGCGCTCGACGAGCATGCCCTCCGCGGCGGCGAGGATCACGCGCTGCTCGCGTGCTTCCCGCCCGGCATCGCGCTGCCCGCGGGGTTCCGCCCGATCGGGCGCGTGCTCGCGCGCGCGGCCGACGCGCCCGACCGCGACGGGTTCGTCACGGTCGGCGGCGCGCCGGTGACCGGCCGCGGCGGCTGGGACCCGCATCGCGACTGGGACGCCGTACGCGGCTGATCCCGCTCAGACGGGGCGCACCCACCACAGCGTCGTGTCGCCGTACTTCTTCGCACGATCGTGCGCGAGCGACGCCGGCAGCGTCGGCTCGCCGGAGCGCGTCGCGCGTTCGATCACGACGACGGCGTCGGGGCTCAGACGCTCCGCGAGGAGCGTCAGCGTCTCCGTGAGGCCGGCGTCGTCGAGGTCGTACGGCGGGTCGACGAACACGAGGTCGAAGCGCGCCGACGCCGACGTCAGATAGGCATCCACCGCCGCGCGGTGCACGCGGATCGTCGCCTCCGGCACGGCGCGGCCGACGGTGCGGGCGTTGCGTTCGGCGACGGATGCCGCGCGGGGCGCCTTCTCGACGAGGTCGGCGGAGACCGCGCCGCGGCTCACCGCTTCGAGCCCCAGGGCACCCGAACCCGCGTAGAGGTCGAGGGCGCGCGCTCCGTCGATGAGATCGGATGCCTCGAGTGCGCCGAACAGCGACTCGCGCACCCGGTCGCTCGTCGGGCGGGTGCCCGCGTCGGGCACCGCGAGGGCGAGAGAGCCGGCGGCTCCGGCGATGATGCGCGTCACCAGCACACCCTACCGAGAGGTCACGACGCGACGAGCTCGTTCTGCAGCCGCGGCTCGGTGCGGCGCTCGGGGCGCAGGCCCGCCTTGTCGGCGTAGAAGGCGCGGATGCGGTCCATGTCGCCGGCGACGTCGCCGGTGAGGTCGATCGTGGGGCCGAGCCCGGTCGTCATCGTCGTGCGGTCGACGTAGCCGAGTGTGACGGGCATGCCGGTCGCGCGCGCGATGCGGTAGAAGCCGCTCTTCCAGTATTCGTTGCCGCCCCGGGTGCCGTCGGGCGTGACGACGAGGCCGAACACCTCGCCCGCGTGCACCCGCTCGACGACCTCGTCGACGACCCGGGCGGCGTCGTCGCGCTGCACCGGGATGCCGCCGAGGGCGCGCATGATCGGTCCGCGCCAGCCCGCGAACAGGCTCGCCTTGCCGAGCCAGCGGACGGGGATGCCGAGGCGCCAGGCGATCGCGAGCATGAGCACGAAGTCCCAGTTGGAGGTGTGCGGGGCGCCGATCAGCACCGTCGGCCGCGTCGGTGCGGGCTCGGAGCGGAGCGTCCAGCGACTGAACGTCCAGTACAGGCGGGCGAGGATGCGACGCAGCATGCGGCCACTGTACGGGGGAGCATATGCCGCGGCGCGCACGAGCGCGGGCGAGCGTCGCGACCGACGGAGCGGGCGGGCGGCGTCGACGGGCGAGGGTGCGGGTGCCGTCGGCTGTCGGGGCCGCTCTCTAGACTCGGTGCATGCCCTCGCTCACGCTCGACACGAGTCTCGTCGACGCGCTCGGGGCGAAGACGGCGGGCCTTTTCCACCGGGCGTTCGCGATCGAGACGGTCGGCGATCTGCTGTCGCACTACCCCCGTCGCTACGCGCGGCGGGGCGAGCTGACTCCGATCGCGTCGCTGCCGCTCGGTGAGCAGGTGACGATCGTGGCGGAGGTGCGCTCGGTGTCGGTGCGCCAGATGAAGCAGCGTCGCGGCAACATCGTCGAGGTCGTCATCAGCGACGGCGCCGGCGCGCTGACGCTGACGTTCTTCAACCAGAAGTACCGGGCCGACCAGCTGCAGGTCGGGATGCAGGGGATCTTCTCCGGCAAGGTCGGACAGTTCAAGGGGCGCCAGCAGCTCGCCCATCCCGACTACCAGCTGTTCGATGACACGGATACCGCGCGGCTCACCGCCCAGGAGCGCCAGCACACGCCGATCCCGATCTACCCCGCCTCGAGCACCGTGGCGAGCTGGCAGATCCAGAAGGCGGTGAAGGACGTCCTCGACCGGCTCGCGCCGATCGCCGACCCTCTGCCCGAGGGCTTCCGAAGGGCCCACGCGCTCATGGACGCGGATTCCGCGCTCCGCGGCATCCACACGCCCTCCGACCTCGAAGACGTCGAGCCCGCGCGCGAGACGCTGCGCATGCAGGAGGCGTTCGTCCTGCAGACGGCTCTGCTCCAGCAGCGGCAGTTCGTCCGCGCGATGTCGGCGACCGCGCGGCCCGCCGGCGACCTGCTGGCGCGCTTCGACGCCCGGCTGCCGTTCGAGCGCACCGACGACCAGCGCGCGGTCGGCGACGTGATCGCGCACGATCTCGAGGGCGACTGGCCGATGAACCGGCTCGTGCAGGGCGAGGTCGGCTCGGGCAAGACCCTCGTCGCCCTTCGCGCGATGCTGCAGGTCGCGCAGTCGGGCGGGCAGTCGGCGCTCATCGCGCCCACCGAGGTGCTCGCAGCCCAGCACGTGCGCTCCATCGCGCGGATGCTCGGACCCGAGCTCGCCCCCGAGCTCATGCCGACCCTCCTCACCGGGCAGCTGCCGGCTGCGGAGCGCCGGAAGGCGGCCCTCCGCGCGGCGTCGGGGCAGGCCCGCATCGTCGTCGGCACGCATGCGCTGCTGAGCGCGTCGACGACCTTCGCCGACCTCGGGCTCGTCGTCGTCGACGAGCAGCACCGGTTCGGCGTCGAGCAGCGCGAGACGCTCCGGGCGAAGGGCACCGCCCCGCACGTGCTCGTCCTCACCGCGACGCCGATCCCGCGCACCGTCGCGATGACCGTGTTCGGCGACCTCGACGTGTCGACGATCCGCACCCTGCCGCCCGGGCGCGCCGGCATCTCGACGTTCGTCGCCCCGCTCGCCGAGAAGCCGGGCTGGTTCGGCCGTGTCTGGGAGCGCATCACCGAAGAGGTCGCCGCGGGGCGTCAGGCCTTCGTCGTGTGCGCCGCGATCGACGCCGAGGCGACCGCGAAGGGCGGCGACAAGGATGCCCCGGACGAGGCGCCCGTGCTCGAGGGGGAGCAGCCGCGCACGCGCTGGGGCGTCGTGCAGGTGCGCGAGCTGCTCGCCGCCATGCCCGCCTACGCGGGACTTCGCGTCGAGACCCTGCACGGCAAGATGCCGGGGGAGCAGAAGGATGCCGTCATGCAGGCGTTCGCCCGCGGCGAGATCGACGTGCTCGTCGCGACGACCGTCGTCGAGGTCGGTGTCGACGTGCCCAACGCGTCGACGATGGTGATCCTCGAGGCCGACCGGTTCGGCGTCTCGCAGCTGCACCAGCTCCGCGGTCGCGTCGGCCGCGGCGCGGTGCCCGGGCTCTGCCTGCTCGTCACCGAGGCGCCGGCCGGCACCCCCGCACGCTCGCGCGTCGACGCGGTCGCCGCGACCACCGACGGCTTCGCCCTCGCCGAGGTCGACGTCGAGCTGCGCGGCGAGGGCGACGTGCTCGGCGAGGCGCAGTCGGGGGCCAGGTCATCCCTCCGCCTCCTCCGCGTCGTCGCCGACGCCGATCTCATCGCCGTTGCGCGCGACGGCGCCGAGCGCGTGCTCGGTGCAGACCCCGCGCTCGTCGGCCACCCGGGCCTCGCCGCGGCGCTGACGCGGCGGCTCGGCCAGCAGGAGCGCGCCGCGTTGGCCAAGAACTGACCGATAGGCTGGATGCCATGAACAACCGCATCGCGGTCGTCCCGGGTTCGTTCGACCCGCCGACGCTGGGGCACCTCGACGTCATCCGCCGCGCGGCGGCGCTCTACGACGAGCTGCACGTGCTCGTCGTGCACAACCCCGGCAAAGAGGCGATGCTGCCGATCGCGCAGCGCCTGAGCCTGCTCGAGCAGTCCATCGCCGAGGAGCAGATCGACGGCAACGTCATCGTCGCCTCGTGGAGCATGGGCCTGCTCGTCGACTATGCCGAGGACGTGGATGCCGGGGTGCTCGTCAAAGGCATCCGTTCGCAGGTCGACGTCGCCTACGAGACGCCGATGGCGATCGTCAACCGCCACCTCGCCGCGATCGAGACCGTGTTCCTCCTGCCCGACCCGGCGCACGCGCTCGTGTCGAGCTCGCTCGTGCGGCAGGTCGCGGCGCTCGGCGGCGACGTGTCGCCGTTCGTGCCGGGGGCCGTCGCGCGCTTCCTCGACACGGGGTCGCGCGGGCGCTGACGGCCCGCGCCCAGCCGGCGGCGGCTACCATTGCCGGGTGGCAAGAAAGCATGTGAACGGTCCGTTCTCCTTCCCGGTGCGAGACATCCTGCACCGCTCGGGGGAGATACGCGAGTTCGAGATCGACACGCCCGCTCCGGAGAAGTGGGGCGAGGGTCTCGTGTCGGTCGCCGAGGGCGAGCCGGTCGAGGCGAGCGTCCGACTCGAAGCGGTGCACGAAGGCATCCTGGTCACCGCCGACGTCGCCACACGCTACACCGGCGTGTGCGGACGGTGCCTCACCGACGTCGCCGAGCCGGTCGAAGTCGAGATTCAGGAGCTCTTCGGGTATTCTGGAGATGAAGCGGCTGACTTCGAAGTTCAAGACGACCACGTGGATCTTGAAACTCTGGTCAGGGATTCGATCGTCCTGTCGCTTCCGTTCCAGCCGGTGTGCCAGCCGGACTGCCCCGGCCTTGATCCGGCCACGGGCGAGAAGCTGGTCCCAGGCGCCGAGCCGGAAGCCCCGATCGATGAGCGTTGGAATGCGCTGGCCGCGCTGAAGGCCGACACCCCAGACCCAGACGACGAGGCCGCGCGCCCCGCCGCCTCACACACAGAGAAGAGCTAGTCATGGCAGGTAACCCCCCGAAGCGGAAGGTCTCCCGCTCGAACACCCGCTCGCGCCGCGCGCAGTGGAAGGCCGAGCCGGTCGCCCTCGTCAAGACCGTCGAGAACGGCAAGGTCGTCTACAGCCGGCCGCACCAGGCGAAGGTCGTCACCGACTCGCAGGGCACCGAGCTGTTCCTCGAGTACAAGGGCCGCAAGGTCGCCGACATCTGATCGACGCGGCCGTGACGGACGCGAAGATCGCACGCGGCGCTCTCCCTGAGACGCTGCGCCTCACCGACAAGCTCGGGGTCGACATCGACCCCGAGCTTCTGTCGCTCGCCCTGACGCACCGCTCGTTCGCGTACGAGAACGGCGGCGCGCCGCACAACGAGCGCCTCGAGTTCCTCGGCGACTCGATCCTCGGCCAGGCGGTCACGGTGCACCTGTTCACGACGCACCCCGACCTCGACGAGGGCTCGCTCGCCAAGCGCCGCGCGAGCGTCGTCTCCACGGTCGCGCTCGCTGAGGTCGCCCGCACGATCGGGCTCGGCGAGCACATCCGACTCGGTCGCGGCGAAGACCAGACCGGCGGACGCGAGAAGGACTCGATCCTCGCCGACACGACCGAGGCCGTGATCGGTGCCGCCTACCTCTCCGCTGGCACCGAGGCGGCGACTGCGCTCGTGCTGCGCCTCGTGGCGCCGCTCCTCGACGACCCCGAGCGCTACGGCGCCGCGATGGACCCGAAGACGAGCCTGCAGGAGCTCGCCGCGCGCCTCGGCCAGCCGGTGCCTGTCTACACGGTCGAGGCCGAGGGCCCCGACCACCATCGTCAGTTCACCGCGACCGTGGCCGTCGGCGACGTGGCGCGCCAGGGCGTCGGGTCGAGCAAGAAGCAGGCCGAGATGGCCGCGGCGCTCACGCTCTGGCACGCGCTCTCCGAGCGCGCCTGACCCCGATGCCGGAGCTTCCCGAGGTCGAGGTCGTCCGCGCGGGTCTCGCACCCGCCGTCGTGGGCGCCCGGATCGCGCAGGTCACCGTCGCCGACGAGCGGGCGCTGACCCGCCACGCCGGCGATGCCGCCTCGTTCGAGGGGGCGTTGCGCGGGCGCGCGATCACGGCGGCCGCGCGGCGCGGCAAGTTCCTCTGGCTGCCGCTCGAAGTCACGTCGAATGACGGACACGGCGACCTCGGTGAAGCCATCGTCGGACACCTGGGCATGAGCGGTCAGCTGCTGCTGCGCGCCCCGGGCGCGGCCACCGAACGTCATGAGCGGGTGCGCATCGACATCGAGCATCCCGTGCACGGCGAGCTCGCACTCGTCTTCGCCGATCAGCGCACGTTCGGGTCGCTCGCGATCGACCACCTGGTGCCGTCCCCCGACTCCGCACCCGGCGGATGGGGCACGGATGCCGCAGCGACGCCCTCCCAGGTCGCGCACATCGCCCGCGACCCGCTCGACGACGCGTTCTCCGATGCGCGGTTCTCCCGCACCGTGCGGGCCAAGCGGTCGGCCGTCAAGCGCGTGCTCCTCGACCAGACCGTCGTGAGCGGCATCGGCAACATCTATGCCGACGAGGCGCTCTGGGCGGCGCGGATCCATCCCGAGACACCGGCATCCGATCTGTCGGCGCGTGCCGTGTCGCGGCTGCTCGCGGAGGTCCGCGCCATACTGCTGAAGGCGCTGGCCGAGGGCGGCACGAGCTTCGACGCGCAGTACGTCAACGTCAACGGTCAGGCGGGCTACTTCGCGCACTCTCTGAATGCGTACGGCCGCGGCGGGCAGCCGTGCCCGCGATGCGGCCGTCCGATCGTGCGCGAGCAGTTCATGAACCGGTCGAGTCACTTCTGCCCGCACTGCCAGCGGCTGTCGCGCTGACCGTGCGGGCCGTGGTCAGTCGAGCGTCCGCTGCCACGCGCCGCCGATCGCGATCGGCGTGAACCCGAGCGCCTCGTTGACGTCGAGCATCGGCCGGTTCTCCTCGGCGTTGAAGGTCGAGATGAACGGCGACGTCGGCACGGTCTCGCGCCAGTGCAGGATGTTCGCGCACGTGACGATCGTGCCCAGGCGCCGGCCGCGGTGCTCGCGGACGACGAGCGTGCCCCACTGGTGGGTCGGTCTCGTGCGGTCGCTGCCGATCGCCAGCTCGTTGTAGGCGACGACGGTGCCGGTCGGCTCGTGGACGACCGCCGCCACCGACACGAGCATCCCCGCGGCGGCGAGCCGCGCCTCGCGCCGGCGCACCCGTCGAGCGGCACACCGCCGAACCCGGTCGGCGACGGCAGCATCGGCAGACCGGTGTCCGTCGCGTGCGTCGCGTACGTCTGGAGCGTGGTGCGGCCGAGCAGGCGGGCGGCCTCCTCGAGCGCGGCGAGCAGCGCCGTCTCGATGCCGGTGCCGCGGGATTCGGGAGCGACGCCGAGCTCGAACTCCAGCTCGGTCGCGGCGGCCGCCTGCGGTCCCTCATAGATGAGTGCCCCGACCACGGCCTCGTCGCGCCGCGCGACGAGGCCGCCGTGCAACGTGTCGGTCTGATCCTGCCAGCCGGGGAGCGTCTCGGCGGCGTCCCTTCGCAGGTGGTCGCTGCCGATGTCGAACGCGACGCTGCGGTTGAGCACCTCCGCGGCCGCGACGAAGTCACGGGCGTCGGGGCCGTCGATCGTGCGCGGCACGGCGATCGGGGTGAGGGTGAGCGTGTCGATCATTCCAGAACCTTCTTCCAGGCGCCGTTGTAGGCGACGGGCACGAAGCCGATCGCCTCGTTGATGTCGAGCATCGGCCGGTTCTCCTCGGCGTTGTAGGTGATCACCTTGGGGGAGCGCGGCGCGATGTCGCGGCGCCAGACGGTGAGCCCGGCGCACTTGACGAGCTGGCCGAGCTTGTGGCCGCGGTGCTCGCGCAGCACGAGCGTGTCCTCCTGGTGGCTCGCCGCCGCCGCCGGGTCGTGGCCGATCACCAGTTCGTTGAAGGCGACGAGCTCGCCGGTGGCGACGTGCTGCGCTGCGGTGACGAGCATCGTGCGCCCGCCGTCGAGGGTCTTGCGGTCGTGCCGGGCGACCCGCTCGGCATCCCACACCTCCTCGTCGAACTCGAGGGCGCCCGCGGGCGTGTCGGTCGACATGCGCGACTTCATCCAGGCGTACGCGGCGACGTGCTCCGCGGGTGTCGGCAGCTGCCACTGCACGACGCGGTAGCCCGTCGCCTTCGCCTCGGCAGCGGCGAGGAGGCGCGCGACGTCCGGGGCGGATGCCTCCAGATCCAGCGCGCTCTCGCGCTCGATCTGCTCGAGGGTGTAGCCGTTTCGTAGGTAGAACCGCGCGGCCCGGTCTTCGGGGATCGAGCCGAACCCCGTCGGCGGTTCGAGGCGCGGGCCCGGGGCATCCGGATGCTGCGTCCACGACTGCAGCACCGTGCGGCCGTGTTCGCGCGCCTTCTCCTCGATCAGGCGGTAACCGGCCGTGCCGATGCCGCGGCCCTGGTGTGCGCGGAGCAGTTCGATCAGCCAGAACGCGGCGCGGGAGCCCTCCTCGAGGGGAAGGTCGACGCTGACGCGACCGACGATCTCGCCGTCCGCGACGGCGACCCACACGTACCGGATCTCCTCCGGGCTCGGCTGGTAGTGCGGCAGCAGCTCTTCGGGAGTGAGGGCGTCGTCATCGGTGCCGGCGATCTCGCGGTACACCTCGTTGCGCACCCGCGTGAACTCGCGGAACTCGTCGGCGTCCGAGGCATCCATCGATGCCGGAATGGTCAGGGGGCGGAACTCGACGTCCGTCGGTTCGGTCATGAGTGTTTCCTTTGGGTGTGGTCGAGGGAGATCCCGCAGCGGGATGCCGGAGGCCGGCACCCCGCGTGCGGAATCAGAGGAAGGGACGCAACTGCAGCAGTCGCTGCCAGGACTGCTCGCGCTGCAGGCGGTCGCGCTGGGCGAGCCGCAGGCGGCGCTGGTCGTAATCGGAGAGGTCGAAACTCGACGTCGAGGTGCGCATGAGGATGCTCTTTCACGGGAAGGTGCGAGACGGGACGCCTCGCGGGCGGTGTGGCTTCGCGACGGAGGTCTCGGACGGAGACCTCGCGATGCGGGGATGCCGGGCTGCGGCGGACGTGCGCGCAGAGCGCACGGAAGGGCGGCTGCGGACGGTGGCGCCGAAGCGTCATGCCCTGAAAAGGGCAGAGCTCGCGGGCGAACCGTTAGCAGGCGGCCGCGCGGAAAGCGTCGAAGGAGACGGCCCCTGCGAACGCGGAGAGAGGAGCGAACGCTCGTGCTTCGACTGCTTCGGTGACGGTGGTGATCATCATCATGTCAGGGACCTCCTTTCTCTACTTCTGACGCGATCTGTGACACTAGCGCCGAATCGCGGCGCGCGTCAAGGGGAGAGTGCGGCGCGTCCGCTAGCGTGGAGGCGAACCCCGCCCGTGGAGGACACCCGAATGCACTTGAAGAGCCTGACGATGAAGGGCTTCAAGTCGTTCGCGCAGCCGACGACGTTCGCGCTCGAACCCGGCGTCACGTGCATCGTCGGGCCCAACGGCTCGGGCAAGTCGAACGTCGTCGACGCGCTCGCCTGGGTCATGGGGGAGCAGGGGGCGAAGACCCTCCGCGGCGGCAAGATGGAGGACGTCATCTTCGCCGGCACCTCGACGCGCGGACCGCTCGGCCGGGCCGAGGTGCAGCTGACGATCGACAACGCCGACGGCGCGCTGCCGATCGAGTACAGCGAGGTGACGATCAGTCGGACGCTCTTCCGCAACGGCACGAGCGAGTACGCGATCAACGGCGAGAGCTGTCGTCTGCTCGACGTGCAGGAGCTGCTCAGCGACTCGGGTCTCGGCCGTGAGATGCACGTCATCGTCGGTCAGGGGCGCCTGGACAGCGTGCTGCAGGCGAGCCCCGAAGACCGCCGGGGCTTCATCGAAGAGGCCGCGGGAATCCTCAAGCACCGCCGGCGCAAGGAGAAGACCCTTCGCAAGCTCGAAGCGATGCAGGCGAACCTCACCCGGCTGAGCGACCTCGCCGGCGAGCTGCGCCGGCAGCTCAAACCCCTCGGCAAGCAGGCCGAGATCGCCCGCGAGGCCGCCACCATCGCGGCCGTCGTCCGCGACGCGAAGGCGCGCCTCTACGCCGACGAGCTCGTGAGCCTGCGCACCCAGCTCGCCGACCACGCCCGCAGCGAGCAGGAGCGCCACGCCGAGCGGCTCGTGCTGCAGGATGAGGCCGATCAGCTGAAGACCCGGATCGACGCGCTCGAGCACGAGCAGCGCTCCGAGGCCGTCGACGGCGCCCGCGGGGTCGCGTTCGCGCTGGAGCGCGTGCAGGAGCGCCTGCGGAGCCTGTACTCGCTCGCCGGACAGCGCCTCGCCCTGCTCGAGGACGACGGCACGCTCGCCCTCGAGGTCGCGACGGTGAGTCAAGCGGTCATCGACGAGGCGCGCGCCGAGATCGACCAGATCGCGGCGGGGCTGGGCGACGCGCAGGATGCCGCGGCCACCGCGGGTCGTGACGTCATCCGCGCCCGAGCGGAGCTCGATGCCCTCGACGCCGACATCGCCGCGCAGAGCGCGCTCGTGTCGGAGCACGACATGCGGATCACCAAGCTGCGCGGCGCCTCCGATGCCGCCTCGTCGCGGCTCGACGCGGTGCGCGCCGCCGTCGACCGCCAGCAGAACGCGTTGGATGCCGCGCTCGCGCGCCGCGCCGATGCCGAAAGCGCTCTCGCAGCCGTCGACCCCGACCTCGTGCCCGAGGCCTCCTCGGCCGAGCACGCCGCCGCCTACGAACGCGCGCAGCGCGACGCCACCGCCGCCGAGACCGAGGTGAGCGCACTGCGCGAGCGCCTGCACGCCGCCGAACGCGAACTCGAGTCGCTCACCGCGCAGTCCGCGGCGCTTGGTCGTGCCCTCGACGTGCGAAACGCCGCCGCGGCGCTGATCGAGCGCGGTGGCCCCGGCATCCGAGGCCTCGTCGGCGACGCCGTCAAAGTCTCGCCCGGCTTCGAAGCCGCGATCTCGGCCGCCCTCGGCGCGCTCGCCGAAGGCGTGCTCGTCGACGACGTCGCCGCGGCGCTCGACCTCGCCCGCACCGCGGCGGAAGCCGACCTCGGACGGGTCGACATCGCCATCGCCGGGGCTCCGGCGATGACGCCAGCCCTCGCCGGCCTCGTCGGTGTGACGCCCGCTGTCGAGGTCGTCTCGGCGCCGTCCGGCATCGCCGGTGTACTGGCCTACACGGTGATCGTCGACGACCTCGCCGCGGCACACGCGGCGGGTCGGGCGCTCGCAGAGCGTGAACTCGGCGGAGCGGTCACCGTCGTGACCCGTGCGGGTGAGGTCGTCACCGAGCACACCGTGCGCGCCGGCTCGGGCGGCGGGCGGTCGCGTCTCGAGCTTGCGGCCGAGCGAGACGCGGCGAACGATCGTCTCGCCGAGATCCGCGTGGTCGCCGACTCGCTGCGCGAAGCCCTCGCCGACGCCCAGCAGCGATGGGACGACGGACGCCGGCTCACCCGTGAGTCGCTGCAGCGCCTGCGCGAGCACGACGCGGCCCTCGCCGCGCACGCCGAGCAGGTCAACCGGGCGATCGTCCGCCACGAGGCGGCCGTCGCCGAGTGCGAGCGACTCGAGGCGGGGCTCCGGCAGGCGCAGGCGGCGGTGACCGATGCAGAGAAGGCCGCGCACGCCGCGCGCGACGCCCTGCAGTCGGCGCAGCAGGCGCCCCGGCCGATCCTCGACGCGTCGGCCCGCGACGGACTGCTCGCCGACCTCGAAGCCACCCGCGACGCCGAGATGCGCGCGCGCCTCGATGTCGAGACCCTCAAGGAACGCGTGCGCGCCGGCGAGGCACGCGTCGACCAGCTCGTGCGCCAGCGCGAGCGCGAGCGCGCCGCCGCGGCCGAAGCGGCGCGGCGCGCCGTCATCCGCCGCGCGCAGCGCGAACTCGCCGCCGATGTCGCCGCAAGCCTTCCGCCGCTGCTCGACTCGGTGGGCCGGTCGGTCACCCAGGCGCGTGTCGACCTGCAGCTCGCCGAGCAGGCCCGCACGGCGGTGACGGCCGAACTGGGCGAGCTGCGCACCCGCGAGGCGAGTGTGCGGGAGCGCCTGTCGCGGCTCACCGAGAGCGTGCACGGCCTCGAGCTGCAGATGCACGAGAAGCGCCTGCACGTCACGAGCCTGCTCGAACGCGTGGCATCCGAACTCAGCCTCGACGAGAATATTCTCGTTTCGGAATACGGCCCCGACCAGCCGGTCTTGGCGCCCGAGCCGGCCCAGGGAGCCGAAGGCGCCGAGAGCGACGCGGGGGAGGGCGACGCCGCCCCGCGCCCCTTCGACCGGGCGGCCGAGCGTCGACGGCTGCAAGACGCCGAGCGAAAGCTCGCCCAGCTCGGACGCGTCAACCCGCTCGCCCTAGAGGAGTACGCCGCGCTCGAGCAGCGCCATGCGTTCCTCACCGAGCAGCTCGCCGACCTCGTGCAGACCCGCACCGACCTCGAGACGATCATCGCCGAGCTCGACGAGCGGATGCAGACGATCTTCTTGGCGGCCTTCGAGGACACCAAGATCGCCTTCGGCCAGGTGTTCCCGATCCTCTTCCCCGGCGGCTCGGGCAGCATCTCGCTCACCGACCCCGAGCATCCGTTGACCACCGGTATCGAGGTATCGGTGCGCCCGGTCGGCAAGAAGATCGAGCGTCTCTCGCTGCTCTCGGGTGGTGAGCGCTCCCTCGCCGCCGTCGCTCTGCTGACGGCGATCTTCAAGGCTCGACCGAGCCCGTTCTACATCCTCGACGAGGTCGAGGCCGCGCTCGACGACGCGAACCTCGGGCGTCTGCTCGGTGTCTTCGAGCAGCTGCGCGTCTCGAGCCAGCTGATCGTCATCACGCACCAGAAGCGCACGATGGAGATCGCCGACGCGCTCTACGGCGTGTCGATGCGACAGGACGGAGTGTCGGCCGTCGTGGGGCAGCGGGTCCGCGAGCGCGCGAACGCCTAGACGCTATGAGTGGTTGAGCCTGAGGCCTCCGCTCGCGTAGACCGTGGGTTGCGAGCCGGTCTTCCGGCTTCGCCTATCCACATACGTGAGGG
>NZ_JAJJIB010000023.1:0-35183 GCF_020905435.1 Microbacterium sp. F2E
CTCGTCCGTGTAGTTCTTCCTTGCCATCCCTCAGATTCTCGCTTCCCCAGCATCGTGCTGGAATCAGCGTGTCCAAGATCAGGGGTCAAGCCCCCCATGTGGAGGCAATGGTTGTGTGCGAGCTGGATCACCTGAGCGTTTTCCTTGCCCCGAGCGATGGCCTCCTCGAAGTGCGCGTCAAAGCTCAACTGCATTCACCCCCAATCACGCCTGCCATGCCACCAGTTCGGCGTCGATAGCTCGATAGCCTGACTCTACCGACGCCTCGGAGGTGCCCGAAGTGGGGTCAAAGATTCCATGGGGTACTCGCTGCAATACCCCGTACATTTCGCGTCCGGATGTGATCTCTGACCTCGGAAATGCCACCTGCACGGCCTAGGACCGAGACCGACCGAGGCCATCAGCCAGCGGAAGACGCCGCCAGAACCACCCTCAACGCTAACTGGATCTATGCCCCCGGTGCTCGGGACTTGATCTACGTCACCGACATCGAGCGGTCCACCGCCTTCTACACCGCCTCCGACCGATGGTGAGTCGGCTCCTCAAGGTCCGCCATCTGTTCGGATCCCCGAACCAGGTGAAACCAGCGTCAGGGCGCTTCGATACGGTGCTCGTATGAGCAGGCCCGTCAATGACCGGCAGCTGGAAGTCTTGCGGTGGATCGCTGACGGGTGCCCCCCAGGCAAGTGGCCCGAGGACGACAATGTGCACAAGATCAGTGCCTCTGCGCTCAAATCCCGTGGCCTCGCGACCGTCACCGGTCATGGCAGAACCTGGACCGCCGCGATCACCGACGCTGGCACACACTACCTTGAGCACGGCAGTTACCCGCCAAGCGACGAACCGCCCTTCGCGGTCGTCTCTGCTGGTCGTTCACGCCGCGAAAGCCCAGCGAAGCTGGAGCTGGGAGGGGCCGCGTCGGAGACGCTCATAGAAGCCAGAGTGTTGATCAAGCAACTCCAGGACCAAGGACAGCTCACCGTTTCCGATCCGGAGGAGTCTGTCCGGGCCCGTTATCGACGAGTACTGCACGCCTGTAGGGTCCACCACCTGGTGCCGGACGGACAGGAGCTACGCTTCACCGGGCGTACCTCGGGCGACATAGTGATCATGCTCAGCGACGGGTCCCCTGCAGAAGCCACCAACTGGGACCGCATTCGAACGACGGCGCGAACTGTCACGACAAACCTCGAGACGCTACGCAGCGCATTGGAGACCACGTCGATCCTGAGCTCGGTCAGCGAAACGCTTCGTCAGCGCGCCATCGAGGTCGTGCTCGGTCTCGCTGAGGAGCTGCGCGCGCACGAGCTCAGGCTCGGGGTGAACGTCAAGCTCAAGACACCGAAGCTGTTCATCCAGGTCGGCACTCGTCGCCGGAACCTGGAACTCACAGAAATCCTGGTCGAGGTGCCCCACGTGCTCACGGACGCAGAGCAGCGAGAGCTCCGGCGTTCACCGTGGAAGCAGCTTCCGAAGTTTGACAACGTGCCGTCCGGCCGGTTGCACCTCAAGATGGAACGAGACGGGTCGCACGATGTCCATCTGGGTCAGCACAGCTACCGATACGAACGCAATAGCGACAGCTGGTCCGATGAGAAGAAGAAGCCACTTGAGAGCCGCGTCCACGAAATTGCACGCGCGATCAAGAAGGGCGTGGCCGACGATGACGACGCGCTTGAACGCGAGAAGCAGCGACGCGCCGAGGCACACGAAACATATGAGCGGGAGAAGGCCGCCGAGCGACAAGCATGGGAGGCAGTACGTGAACGCGCCCGCGCGAAAGCCCTCCTCATTCAGCGAGAGATGATTTTCACGCGAGCGTTTGAGAGTTGGCAAGGAGCGCAGGAGCTACGGGATTTTGCAAGGCAACTTGAGGCCGAAGCGACCGCGAAAGGGCTGCTCGCACAGCGACCCCGGCTACGAGAGTGGCTGGAATGGGCACGCGGTCGCGCGGACGAGTTCGATCCAATTGTGAACCTCGAGCACCTCGATGACGGAGTCTTCGACGCACAGCCCTCAGCAAATGACCTGCGACCGCACATGGAGGGCTGGGATCCCTCCGCCCCGCACAAGGACTACAGCACCGGTCGCGGCTCTCAGCCGCGGCAGGCTCAGGACGAGTCGGAACCGCGGGCGTGGCACCCGGGTATGCGCGACCGACCCAGTTGGTGGCGTCGTTAGGGCTCAAGGCGGTCCTTACTCGCATTATCCCCTCAGCGCACGATTGGATCACGAAGCATGATCATCGACCAGCGTGCTTCCCGGTGCGTCCAACGACATTTCGAGCGCGCATCGCCGAGCTGAGTCGGACTCGCGCGTGAGGTAGGGCTGCGTGATGGTCGACGCCGATCCGGACGTCGGGAAGAAGCGAGGGGAAAGCGCGACGCGCCGGGGCTGAGCTTGTGTGTTCTTCGGAGCAGTCGAGAGCATGGGCCCACAGGGAGGAGCGGCAGCCATGACGATGGACGTGATGCTCAACGGCGCTGCTGTCCCGATCCCGATCCAGGTGTTCACCACGTTGCTCAACAACTCGGTCGCGGGCACGTACAAGGGCTACGAACACGCGTTGGTCAGAGGCAGAATTAACTTCACGGACCTCGTCGATCTCGCGCACAAGGGCGAGATACCGATCCCGTTGTTCTTCGCACCGTTGCCCCTTGTGCAGGCACAGGTGGAGACGAAGACGAACAAGCTCCTCGCGGGCATCGGCAAAGACACCTTCTCGCTAGGCTCGCGCGCGAAAGTCGAGCTACGCGACGTCGAGCTGATCGTGAAAGATCTCATCCGAAAGCAGCAGCTGCTTCGAAAGCACGACACGACGCTCACCCGGAACAGGATCGTTGGGCTTCTCCGGAAGTCCAGCGGCTCTGTCGATACTGACGCGGCCAACCTGATGTCGTCGATCGGGCTCACACACGAGATGTTGCGCGACTGTCGCCGCAAGACGGATGCCCTTGCGATCATTGTCGAGCGGCTGGAGGCAAACCAGGTGCTCGTATCGCAGAGCGTCCAGCACTACATGCCGCAGCGCCTCTCCCATGTGAAGTTCAGCGGGATGACGATCCGGGACTCGAAGGTACCGTTCATCTTCCTTGCCGGCGGCGATCACGGGGATCAGCAAGAGCCGGTCGGGCGAACCATCTTCACGCTCGCGCTGATGACGGTCCTCGTGGCTCGGAAGATCTTCGCCCCGATGACATGGGACGGCGGAAGCGCCGAAACCGATCTCGGCATCGAGTACGACATCGCCGGCGCGATGCTCATGCCACGCGAACAAGTCATGGAGATGCGCCCCGTCTCGCTCGAGGACATCAAACACGCCTCCGACGAGTTCAAAGTCACCGCCAGCGCCATGACCGTACGAGCGATACGACTAGGACTCATCAGCCAAGAAACCGGCACGTCGCACCTAAACGAACTCCGAACGGAGTACTTCAGCCAGCCCCAGAACAACGCCCGCAGCCCCATCCGGCCCGAGAACGCGGTACGCAAATATGGCGGGCGCGAACTCAGCAGGAGGATGCTCCGGGCACTAGATTCTTCGAGCATCTCCCCGGGCGAGTTCTGCCGCGCTGTCTGCCTGAATCACCTGCGTCCGAACCAGATCGGCGATCTCAGGAAGGCTGTCGCATGAGCTGGTTCGGGCAACGCTACGTGCTGGACACGAACGCGCTCAGCCAACTGCGACGGCACCGCCGCGAGAGCGAGTTCTTCCGCGAGCACACTGTGATCCCCAGCGAGGTGCTGCACGAAGCACAAGGGTTCCCCGACATCGACGTACTGCGCGCGAACCTCTACCCGACGACGTCCAGCGTCCTCGATTGGCTCGTGAGGATCATGGCGACCGTGCCGGTTGAGGACACGAAGCTCGTCGATCTGTACGCGAATCACGGCGGCGCCGACCCTCTCGTCGTCGCCTGCGCCCTCGATGGCAAGACACGAGACGGCCAGTTCCTGGGCGCACCCGAATGGGTCGTCGTCACCAGCGATGCCGCGGTGCGCGCCAAGGCAGAAGAGTTCAACCTCCACGTGCTCAACAGCGCTGAGTTCGCCGCCATCATCGATGCCGCCGAAGACCAGCGACCATCAGACGACCCGCTCCTCGACGGCTCCGAGAACATTGACGAGGACCAGTCCTATAGGACTTGCTCGGAATGCGGCCGCGACTGCCCGCCGGAGCCGTTCCAACACGAACAAGGCTTCAGAATCGCATTCATATGCCCCGAACACGGCGTGCACTCCGTTGTCGATCCATTCGAGGGTCGATGAAGCACGGCGGCTGTCGGGATCTGGAGCATCTTGGCGACAGCCATCCGCCGAGTAGGGCCACGACGGCCACACGATCAAGGAGTACTTGCTCCTGAGCCCCGTCTCCCCGACGACACCTTCCAAGCTCATCGCCTCTGCGCCCTGCACCGTCCAGCCGGACCGGTCCAGCGCATAGAGCATCTGACCTCGCGGGCGAAACGGGACGTGTCGAGATGAATGGGCACGCTTCTGGCGAGAGAGCGGCCCGCGATTACTGGGGTCAGAGATTCCAAGTGGTATTGCCGGCATGCGTGGCGCCCGAGACGAGCACATTGCGCCCGTCGGCCATCGCGTCGCGCAGGAGGTCCGCGGTGCCGGCCGGGAGCGAGCCCGCCGCAATCAGATCGTCGAGGCTTCGACGGGCCGTGAGGAACTTCCGGATGTTGACGGCGTAGTGCGCCCGCGTCACGTCCGGAATCACGACGTGAAGGCGCGAGCCGTCCGGCAGCGACGCATCGACGAATGGCTGGCTGAGATCGACGCGGCGGCCGGTGGCGTGCAGCATCCGCTCGACGATGTCGCGCACCGCGTCATCGCTGAGCCGCAGGGGCACCCGCTCACTGCGCCCGGCGCGGGCGGCGAAGATCGTCTGCGGGTCGTTGATCCAGATCTCCTCGACCTCCGGGTCATCGAGCAGCGGCTGGAGCGGCCCGTACCCGGCGACGCGGGCGAGCACGTCGCGCACGCAGCCCGCCTCGTCGTCGATGTAGGCGAGCCCGCGTGCGAGAGCGAAGTCGTTGTGCCGACGTACCTCGGCCTCGGCGATCTCCCGCGTGCGCCCGGGATCGCGGAGCGGATCGACCTGCTCCTCGCGCAGCCGTGCGCGCACCCGCTCCGCCACCGCGTCGGCGGCGGGCAGAGGGAGGACGCTCGCGGAGATGCTCACCCCGGCATCCTCACAAGACCCGCCGTCGCCCGCCGGAGTTATCCACAACGACCCATTGACGGTGTGGTCTGACCACAGAGAGAATGAGTGACCGTGCTGAGCATCCCCGACAGCCTCGACCTCCAGGCCGCG
The DNA here is from genome assembly GCF_020905435.1 of Microbacterium sp. F2E. Taxonomy (NCBI): domain Bacteria; kingdom Bacillati; phylum Actinomycetota; class Actinomycetes; order Micrococcales; family Microbacteriaceae; genus Microbacterium; species Microbacterium sp. F2E. The sequence continues at coordinate 5,327 of NZ_JAJJIB010000023.1, forward strand.
GCCGCCGTCCACAAGTCCGACGCGCTGCGCTCCCCGGGGCGCTTCCTCGTGTCGGGCATGCTCGCGGGCGCCTACATCGGCATCGGCGTGGTGCTCATGGTCGCCACCGCCGGCCCGCTCATCGCCGCCGGCGACGGACTGGCGAAGCTCGTCAGCGGCCTCGTGTTCGGCGTCGCGCTCACCCTCGTCGTCTTCGCGGGAGCCGATCTGCTCACGAGCGCGATGATGATCCTGCCGCAGGGCGCCCTCATGCGGGTCGTCGGTCCGTGGCGCGCGCTCGGCGTGCTCGCCGCGACACTCGTCGCCAACCTCCTCGGTGCACTCGTCTTCGCCGGGCTCATCGTCGCCTCCGGCGTGCTGCACGCCAACGCCCCGGCCGGGCAGATGCTCTCCGACATGCTCGCGGCCAAGGCATCCGAAGGTCCCGCCCAGCTGTTCGTCCGCGGCATCCTCTGCAACCTGCTCGTCTGCCTCGCCATCTGGATGTGCGCGCGCGTGCGCTCCGACGTCGCGAAGATCCTCCTGATCTTCGCCGCGATCCTCGCCTTCATCTCCTCCGGCTTCGAGCACGTCGTCGCCAACATGACGACGTACGGCATCGGCCTCTTCTCCGGCGACCCGAACGCGACTTGGGCCCTCTTCAGCACGAACCTGCTCTGGGTCGGGCTCGGCAACCTCGTCGGCGGAGCGCTCATCGTCGGCGTCGGCTACTGGGTGATCGGCGGCTCGCCGCGCGCCCCTCGCACCCCGGTCCACGGCGACGCCCACGACGCGTCCCGCACCGAGGCACTCGCCACCGCTCCGGAGACGGAATCCGCCACCGCTGCCGCCGAACCCGCCCCGATAGACTGATCACTCCCCGCGGGAGTGGTGAAATCGGCAGACACGCAGGATTTAGGTTCCTGTGCCTTCGGGCGTGTGGGTTCAAGTCCCACCTTCCGCACAGGGTGACGCAGGTTACGCTCTCACCGTCTGCGCCGGCGACACCTCTCCGCACATCGACGACCGACGGGACCCACGTGCACTCTCTGGCCCTCATCCCCTGGCTGGACCCCGAGAACATCATCAGCGCGGCCGGCCCATGGGCGCTGCTCGTGGTCTGCTTCATCGTGTTCGCCGAGACCGGACTGCTCGTCGGCTTCCTGCTGCCGGGCGACACGCTGCTGGTCATCTCGGGGCTGCTCTCGCACTCGACGGCCACCCTGCCGCACGGCGTCTTCGGCCTCAGCGTGTGGTGGGTCGCGCTGTTCATCGGTCTCGCGGCGTTCCTCGGCGGCGAGGTCGGCTACCTCATCGGGCACAAGGGCGGCCCGGCGGTGTTCGAACGCAAGGAATCCGGCCTGTTCAGCCGGAAGAACGTCGAGCGCACGAACGCGTTCTTCGAGAAGTACGGCGGCCTCACCGTGATCCTCGCCCGTTTCGTCCCGATCGTGCGTACGTTCGCCCCGGTCGCAGCCGGCGTCGGCCACATGCCGTGGCGCACGTACAGCCTGTACAACCTCATCGGCGCGATCCTGTGGGGGTTCGGACTCACGATGTTCGGCTACGTCATCGGGTTCATCCCGCCAGTCGCCTGGTTCGTGCAGAACTACATCGACCTGATCCTGCTCGCCGCCGTCGGCGGCACGGCGCTCGTCACGCTCTGGCACTACCTGTCCGAGCGCCGCAAGGTGCGCAAGGAGCGCGAGGCCGGTGTCGTCCCCGAGGCGATGGAACCCATCGACGACGACCGGCCGGCCTGATCAGGCGCTCTTCTTCGCCTTCGACTTCGCCGATTTCTTCGCCGTCGACGAGTGATCGGATGCCTTCTTCGCCGGCTTCTCGTCGGCGCCGCCGCTCTCGCCGCGCGCGGCACGGCTGCGTTCGACGCTCGCCTTGAGCGCCGCCATGAGGTCGATGACCTCTCCCCCGGCATCCGTCGGCTGCTCCTCGCCGAACGTCTCGGCGGTGTCGAGCGCGTCGCCCTTCTCGAGCTTCGCGTCGATGAGGGTGCGGAGCTCCTGCTGGTACTCGTCGACGAACTGGTCGGGGTCGAAGTCGGCGGAGAAGCTGTCGACGAGCGAGGCGGAGAGTTCGAGCTCTTTGGCCGAGATCTTCACGGGCTCGGCGAGGGAGGGGAACGCGGCCTCGCGCACCTCGTCAGCCCACAGCAGGGTCTGCAACACGAGCACGTCACCGCGCACGCGCAGGGCGGCGAGCCGGGTCTTCTGCCGCAGCGAGAACCGCACGATAGCGGTGCGCTCGGTCTGCTCGAGCGTCTGGCGCAGCAGCACATACGCCTTCGGCGAGCTCGAATCAGGTTCGAGGTAGTACGCCTTGTCGAGGGTGAGCAGGTCGATCTGGTCGCTCGGCACGAACTCGACCACCTCGATCTCGCGACTGCGCTCGGCGGGGAGCGATGCGATGTCGTCGGCGGTCAGCACGACGGTGCGCTCGCCGTCGTCGTAGGCCTTGTCGATGTCGGCGTAGGGCACGACCTCGCCGTCGAGCTCGCAGATCCGCTGGTACCGGATGCGTCCGCCGTCCGCCGCGTGCACCTGGTGGAGCGGCACGTCGTGGTCCTCGGTGGCCGAGTAGACCTTCACTGGCACGTTCACGAGCCCGAACGTGAGGGCGCCCTTCCAGATCGTTCGCATGCCCCCAGTGAACACCGCCGTCGGCGTTCGGCGCCAGGGCGGCGCTAGCCTGGCGGCATGCCCACGCGCGGTCAGCTCGTCGAGATCGACGGCCGTCGACTGCGCCTGACGAACCTCGACAAGGTGCTCTACCCGGCGACGGGCACCACCAAAGGCGAGGTGATCGACTACTACTCGCGCATCGCCCCGGCGATGCTGCCGCACCTGCGCGGACGCCCGGTGACGCGCCTGCGCTGGCCCGAGGGCACGGGCAAACCGCCGTTCTTCGCGAAAGACCTCGAAGCGGGGGCGCCCGACTGGCTCGGCCGCCACGCGATCGACCACTCCGGCGGGGCGAAGGACTACCCCCTCGTCGACGACGTCGCGGGTCTCGTCTATCTCGCCCAGGTCGCGAGCCTCGAGCTGCACACCCCGCAATGGCGCTTCGATCCGCCGCCGGGCACGGCCGGCGGGCGTGGCAGGCCCGACCGGCTCGTGCTCGACCTCGACCCAGGACCTGGTGCGGGGCTCGCCGAGTGCGCCGAGGTCGCGCGGTGGGCGCGCGAGATCCTGCAGGGCGTCGGCATGGACCCCCTGCCTGTGACGAGCGGTTCCAAAGGCATCCACCTGTACGCGGCGCTCGACGGCACGCGCACCTCCGACGACATCGCCGCGTTCGCCCGTGAGCTCGCACGCGCTCTCGAGGCCGACCACCCCGACCTCGTCGTGAGCGCGATGACGAAGGCGGTACGGCCGGGGAAGGTCTTCGTCGACTGGAGTCAGAACAGCGCCGCGAAGACGACGATCGCGCCGTACTCGCTGCGCGGGCGCGCCGAGCCCACCGTCGCCGCGCCGCGCACCTGGGCCGAGCTCGCCGCGCCCGACCTCCGCCACCTGCGCTTCGACGACGTGCTCGCCCGCGTCGCGGAGAGCGGCGACCTGCTGGCGGGGGTGGAACCGGATGCCTCGGAGGCACTCGCCCCCTACCTCGCCAAGCGCACCGCAGGTGCGACGCCGGAACCGCTCCCTGCAGCGCCGGTCGCGCGCGCCGGTGCGGACTCGGGCGGCGAGGCGCGGTTCGTCATCCAGGAGCACCATGCGCGACGGCTGCACTACGACCTGCGGCTCGAGCGCGACGGGGTGCTCGTCAGCTGGGCCGTGCCGCGGGGCATGCCGGCCGTCGGCGATCGCAACCACCTCGCGGTGATGACCGAACCGCACCCGCTCGAGTACCTCGACTTCGCGGGCACCATCCCCGCGGGCCAGTACGGCGCGGGAACGATGACGGTGTGGGATGCCGGGGTGTACCGCGCCGAGAAGTGGCGTAGCGACGAGGTCATCTTCACCGCGACCGGCCGCGCCGGCGGGCCGCTGGGCGAGGCGCGCTTCGCGCTCATCCGCACGTCGGGCGATGGCGAGAAGTCGCAGTGGCTGCTGCACCGGATGGCGCTCGGCGAGCAGGGCAAAGCGCGGCACGCGGCGTCGGAGGGCAATCCGGCCCCGGGTGCCGGTATGCGTCAGACCACGAGCAAGCGCCGCAATCCAGACGCGGCGGACGCCCCGATGCTCGCCACCCCGTCGACGCCGGCGCTGGCGAGCGCTGCTGCGAACCGGTGGGGTGAGCCGTGGGTGGAGTTCAAGTGGGACGGCATCCGCGCGATCGGCACCTGGGACGGGGAGCGCCTGACGCTCCGCGCGCGCAGCGGCACCGACATCACCGCCCGGTACCCCGAACTCACCGCGATCGACCCGGGCTTCGGCGACAGCCCCGCCGTCGTCGACGGCGAGGTGGTCGCGCTCGACGCCGCGGGGCGCCCGAGCTTCACCCGTCTGCAGAGCCGCATGCATCTGACGAAGCCGCGCGAGATCGAGCGCGAGGCATCCCGCACCCCCGTCACGCTCATGCTGTTCGACGTGCTGCGCGCCGGCGGCGACGACGTGGCCGCGCTGCCGCTGCGCGAGCGGCGCGCCGTCCTCGAGCGTCTCGCCGCGCATCCCGCGCCCGCGATCGTGCTCCCTCCCGTCGCCGACGACGTCGACGCGGCGCTCGATGCCGCCCGCGAGCTCGCCCTCGAGGGCGTCGTGGTGAAGAACCCCGCCGCGCCCTACCGGCGCGGGCAGCGCTCGGAGGACTGGCTGAAGGTGAAGCTCACCGCCACGCAGGACGTCGTCATCGGCGGCATCCGCCCGGGCCGCGGCGGGCGCACCGGGTCGATCGGATCGCTCCTCCTCGGCGTCCCCGCCGCCGACGGCCTGCACTACGTCGGCCGCGTCGGATCGGGGTTCAGCGAGCGCGAGCTCGCCCGCCTCGACGCGCTGCTGCAGCCGCTGCGCACCGACACCGACCCGTTCGTCGACGTGCCCGCGGCGGATGCCTCGGACGCGCTCTGGCTCCGCCCCGAGATCGTCGGCGAGGTGGAGTACGCCGAGTTCACCCCGGGCGGCACGCTCCGTCACGCGCGCTGGCGCGGGATCCGGCCGGAGATGACCCCGGGCGACGTCACCCCCGGCTGAGATCGCCCGGCTCAGGCCGTCGTCGTCGGCGTCGGGGTCGGAGACGGAACCGGCGCTCCGACGAAGACGCCGACGACGTCGCCGTCGAGCACGAACTGCAGCGCCGTGCCGGCGCCGAACCGGTCACGAAGCTGCTGCGGCGAATCGATGCCCACGAGAAACTCCGCCGTGGCGGGGAAGCTGCCCGCGCGGCATCCGGTGTAGATCGGTCCATTGATCGAGCCGTCGTCGCCGATCCGCTGGTCGGCGACCACGAACAAGCAGTCATCGTCGCCCTGACCGAACATCGACCACGGTGTGCGGGCGACGGTCAAGCCCTCGAACGAGAACACGCGCACGCTCTCGCCACCCGCCCACCGCTTCATCCACTCGCCGGCTTCGACCGGCTGCGTCAGCGTCTCGACCTGGCGCGCGCCGGACGCGGTGGGGACGGGCGGCATCGCCGCGAGCCCGAACACGAGACCACCCACGACGATCGCGACCGCGGCGACAGAGGCCGCCCACGCGAGGATCCAGCGGGTCGCGATCGGACGCGGCGGGCGCGGTTCCCCGTCGCGGGCGTCGCCCGTCATGTCGGCGGCGGTGTCCGCGGCCGGGTCTCCCGTCGCGTCGCCTGCCGCGGCAACCGCGGTGAGGGCCGGCGCGCTCTCGGCGGGCTCGTCGGGCTGAGCGACGGCCTCCGCCGCACCCTCCGCCCGCGCCTCGCTCGCCGCGGCGCGCGCCGCGATGGGTGCCCCTCAGTGCGCCTCGGGCTCGCGGTGGCCGGCGGGTTCGAACTGGAACGTCGAATGCTCGACGTCGAAGTGATCGGCCAGACACGACTGCAGCTGCGACAACAGCCGGACGCTGTTGCCGCCGGTGAGCACGTCGGGCGCGATGACGACGTGCGCGGTGAACACCGGCGCGCCGCGCGTGAGCTGCCACACGTGGATGTCGTGCACGTCGGCGACGCCGTCGGCGGCGAGGATGTGTTCGCGGATCGTCGCGACGTCCGTACCCTCGGGCACGCGCTCGCCGAGCACCGCGAACACCTCGCGCAGGAGAGTGATCGCGCGCGGCACGATCATGACGGCGATGAGCAGGGATGCCAGGGCGTCCGCCGGCATCCACCCGGTCACGGCGATCACGATCGCCGCGACGACGACGACGGCCGAGCCGATCAGGTCGCCCAGCACCTCGAGGTAGGCCCCGCGCACGTTGATCGAGGTGCGCTGCGCCGCCGACAGCAGCCACATCGAGATCGCGTTCGCGATGAGGCCGATCGTCGCGACGACGATCATCAGCCCGCCGGCGACCTCGACGTCGCTCGGGTGCAGTAGGCGCTGCACCGCCTCGACGGCGATCCACACGCACAGCACGATGAGGAGCACCGCGTTGATCAGCGCACCGAACACCTCGGCGCGCTGGTAGCCGTACGTGTTGCGCTCGTTCGCGGGGCGCGCGGCGACGACGCTCGCGATCAGCGCGATGACGAGCGCCGAGGCATCCGCGAACATGTGCGCCGCATCGGCGAGCAGGGCCAGCGAGCCGGTCATGACCGCCCCGACGATCTGCACGAGCATCACGACCGAGGTGAGGCTCAACGAGATCGCGAGCAGCCGATGGTTGGCCTGCCCTCTCACCCCGGAGACGTCGTGCGCGTGATCGTGCATGAGGCGAGGCTACGCCCGCGCAACGGTCGCGCGAGCCGTTTCGGGCAACTCGGGAATGATCGTGATTCTCACTTGCGGCGCGCCGCAGGTCGCCGAGCTCCGCACGGTGCTCACAGCGCTCACACGGCGACGAGCAGCGGCACGAGCGCCGCGAAGGCGCGGGCGCGGTGGGATGCCTCGTTCTTCTCCTCGGCGGAGAACTCCCCCGCGGTGCGCTGCGCTCCCCCGGGCTGGCCCTCGGGGATGAAGATCGGGTCGTAACCGAACCCGCCCTCACCGGCGCGCGCCGTCGCGAGGCGGCCCGGCCAAACCCCCTCGACGACGTGCTCGGCGCCGCCGGGCAGCACGAGCGCGATCGTCGAGACGAACTGCGCCGTGCGGTGCGGATCGGCGATGTCGAAGAGTTGATCGAGCAGCAGATCGAGGTTCGCCGCGGCATCCTTGCGGTGGCCCGCCCAGTACGCGGAGAAGACGCCGGGAGCGCCCCCCAGCACGTCGACGCAGATGCCGGAGTCGTCGGCCAGCGCGGGCAGACCGGTGTGCGCCGCGGCGGCACGGGCCTTGATCAGCGCGTTCTCGGCGAAGGTGACGCCGTCCTCGACGGGCTCGGGGCCGTCGTAGCCGACGACCTCGAGGTCAGGCCGGGTCGCGGCGACGATCGCGGCGAACTCCTGCACCTTGTGCGGGTTGTGGGTCGCCAGGACGATGCGCGTGGTCATCGGTCACCCTTCGCCGGTCGTCGAGACGGGGTCACTCGGCCAGCGCCGCGCTCTGGGCCTCGCGCAGCCGGTCGCACCCGGCGACGCCGAGCCCGAGCAGCGCGTCGAGCTCGCTCTTGTCGAACGGCGCGCCCTCGGCCGTGCCCTGCACCTCGACGAACAGGCCGCGGCCCGTGACGACGACGTTCATGTCCGTCTCGGCGCGGACGTCCTCGACGTACGCGAGGTCGAGCATCGGCTCACCGTCGATGATGCCGACCGACACCGCCGAGACCGAGTCGATGAGCGGCTTCGCGTTCTTCGAGACGAGGCCCTTCGCGCGGCCCCATTCGATCGCGTCGGCGAGGGCGACGTAGGCTCCGGTGATCGCGGCCGTGCGCGTGCCGCCGTCGGCCTGCAGCACGTCGCAGTCGATGACGATCGTGTTCTCGCCGAGCGCCTTCGTGTCGACGACCGCCCGGAGCGCGCGGCCGATGAGGCGCGAGATCTCGTGCGTGCGGCCGCCAACCTTGCCCTTGATCGACTCGCGGTCGTTGCGGCTGTTGGTGGCGCGCGGCAGCATCGCGTACTCGGCGGTCACCCAGCCCTTGCCCTTGCCGGTGAGCCAGCGCGGCACACCACCGGTGAACGAGGCGGTGCAGAGCACCTTCGTGCCGCCGAACGAGATCAGCGCCGACCCTTCGGCATGCGCGCTCCACCCCCGCTCGATCGTCACGGGGCGCAGCTGGTCGACGGCGCGGCCGTCGGCACGGGTGGTGGGCTCGGTCATGGTGTTCCCTTCGGAAGGTCGATGGCACCGGTCTGCACGAGGCGCACGGCGGACACGCCGCGGCCCATCAGCCGGTCGGCGAGACGGAGGAAGTCGTCGGCGGAGTCGCCGGTCGCCTCGTAGGTGTGTGACGCCGTGGCATCCGGCCCGGCGAGCAGCCCCCGGGAGACGAGCTGGCGGTAGACGTCTTTGGCGGTCTCGGTGTCGCTCGAGACGAGCGAGACATCCTCGCCCATCACGTAGCTGATCGCGCCCTCGAGGAACGGATAGTGCGTGCACCCGAGCACGAGCGTGTCGACGCCCGCGTCGCGCAGGGGCGCCAGATACTCCTCGGCGACGCGCAGCACCTCGGGCGAGTCGGTGATGCCCGCCTCGACGAACTCGACGAACCGCGGGCACGCCTGCGCGAAGACGTCGAGGGTCGCGTCGACGCCGAGCATGTCCTGGTAGACGCCCGATCCGATCGTGCCCTGCGTGCCGATCACGCCGATCCGCCGGTTGCGGGTCGTCGAGACGGCGGTGCGCACGGCCGGGCCGATCACCTCGACGACGGGCACGTCGTAGCGTTCGCGCGCGTCGCGCAGCATGGCGGCGGATGCCGTGTTGCAGGCGATCACGAGCATCTTTACGCCCTCGTCGACGAGCGTGTCGAGCACTTCGAGGCTGTACCGGCGAACGTCGGCGATAGGTTTGGGTCCGTACGGGGAGTGCGCCGTGTCGCCGATGTAGACGATCGATTCGCGAGGCAGCAGCTGAGAGACCGCCCGGGCCACCGTGAGCCCGCCGACCCCGGAGTCGAAGATCCCGATCGGCGCGTCCGTCACGATCGTCCAGCCTACTCGGCCGTCGATAGAGTGACGGCATGTCCACGGCACTGCTGACCGACCGGTACGAGCTGACGATGATCGATGCGGCGCTGCGCGACGGCACCGCCGCACGCCCCTGCGTGTTCGAGCTGTTCGCGCGCCGCCTGCCCGGAGCCCGCCGGTTCGGCGTCGTCGCCGGCACCGGCCGGCTGCTGCAGGAGCTGCGCGAGTTCCGCTTCGGCGACGACGAGCTGCGCTACCTGCGCGACCACGCGGTCGTCAGCGCCGAGACGCTCGCCTTCCTCGAGGGATATCGATTCTCGGGCACCATCCGCGGGTACCGGGAGGGCGAGCTGTACTTCCCCGGCTCCCCGATCCTCACGATCGAGGGCACCTTCGCCGAGGCGGTCGTGCTCGAGACGCTCGCCCTCAGCATCCTCAACCACGACTCGGCCGTCGCGACCGCCGCGGCGCGGATGAGCATCGCCGCCGGAGACCGGCCCCTCGCCGAGATGGGGTCGCGCCGCGCCGGGGAGCGCTCGGCGGTCGCCGCAGCCCGCGCCGCCTATATCGCCGGCTTCGGTGCGACGAGCAACCTCGAGGCGGGGCGCACCTGGGGCATCCCCACGATGGGCACCGCCGCGCACTCGTTCACGCTCCTGCACGAGACCGAGGAGCAGGCGTTCCGCAGCCAGATCGACGCGCTCGGGGTCGACACCACCCTCCTCATCGACACGTACGACATCCACGAGGGCGTCGCGACCGCGATCCGGGTCGCGGGGCCGGAGCTCGGCGGTGTCCGGATCGACTCCGGCGACCTTCCGACCGTCGCCGCCGCCGTGCGCACGCAGCTCGACGAGCTCGGCGCGACCGGCACGAAGATCACGGTCACGAGCGATCTCGACGAGTTCGCGATCGCCGCCCTCGCCGCCTCGCCCGTCGACTCGTACGGCGTCGGCACCTCGGTCGTGACCGGTTCGGGGGCGCCGACGGCGGGCATGGTCTACAAGCTCGTCGCCCGTCAGGACAGCGCCGGCGGATGGGTGGCGGTGGCCAAGGCATCCGCCGACAAGGGCTCGATGGGCGGGCGCAAGGCAGCATTCCGCACCCTCGCGCGCGGCACGGCGACGAGTGAGCTGATCGTCGTCTCCGACAGCTTCGAACAGGTCGAGACTGCGGCGGAACACCCCGACGCGCGGGCGCTGCAGGTGACGCTCGTCGACCACGGCGAGACGGATGCCTCCTACGAGGGCGTCGGCGGCGTCGCTCAGGCGCGCGAGCACCACGCGTTCGTGCGCGAGGAACTGCCGATCACGGGGCTCGCGCTCAGCCGCTCCGACCCGGCGCTGCCGACGGTCTACGAAGACGCGTGAGGCGGCGTCCGGTTCACACGGGCGCGTCGGCGCTCAGCGCATCAGCGATTCGTAGATCTCTTTGCAGGTCGGGCACACCGGGAACTTCTCCGGGTCGCGACCGGGCGTCCACTTCTTGCCGCACAGCGCGCGCACCGGCTTGCCGGTGATCGCCGACTCGAGGATCTTGTCCTTCTTGACGTAGTGCGAGAAGCGCTCGTGGTCGCCGGGCTCGATGTTCTCTTCGCGCAGCAGCTCTTCGAGCTCACGATCGAGCGTCAGCGTGCCGCCCTGCTCGGGACCACCGGGTGCGTCGAGAGTGCTCATGGCAGACGAGTCTAGCCGCGGCTCGGGACACCCGGGCGGGTCAGGTCGACTCGGCGAACTCCATCAGCCGACCGCCGCGACGCTCGAACACGGCTCCCCCGGCGACCACTCCGATGATCAGCACGACGAGTCCGATCGCCAGGCCCGCCCACAGCGCCGGCCACGTCTCGTCGACGTCGACGGCCACGGCGCGCCAGCCCCACCAGAGCGCCGGCACGCTCAGCACCAGCGCCCCGACCAGTACGACGCCCTGTGAGAGGCCGCCGTGGGTGCGCTGCGGCTGCTGGAACGGGCTGTCGCCCGGGCGCGAGACGGCGTAGGGCGAGACGACCGACGCGAGGGACGACAGTCCGAGCCCGCTGAGGAACAGGCTCGCGCACACGCCCGCCATCGCCGGCAGGATCGCCCACCGGCCGTGCAGCGAGACCGTCAGCGGGACGACGACGGCGAGCGAGGCGAGACCGACCAGGAGCACGGGCACGAGCCGCCCGATGCGGTCAGATGCCCCGCGCACGGCGCTCGCCACGTGCATCCACAGCGCCGTCGAGTCGTACCCGAGATCGTTGTGGGCGATCCAGCCGAAGAAGAGGGCCATGAGCGGCGCGGGGATGAGCGCGACGTACGCCGGCGGAACCCCGACGATCAGAAGCGGCACGATGACGACGACCGCGACGACCGGCACGATCGCGAGGTTGACGATGTAGCGGGGGTCCCGGAGCCAGTAGATGAGGCTCCGCGCCGCGATGCCCCCGGCCGGGGTGCTGGGCGTCAGGGCGAACCACCCGAGCCCGCCGCGCTCGCGGGCGACGGCGGGGCGTTCGGCGGTCGTCAGCAGCCGGTGCACGAGCCAGACCCAGAGGGCACCGAGCGCCAGCACGGTGGCGATCGCCACCAGCAGCGGCCCGGTGAGCGACCCGCTGAGCGAGGCGGCAGGGATCGCCCACGCCGCGCCGAGCGGCGTGACGGAGAGGACCTCCACCGCTTCGCGGAGTGCCGAGGGCACCTGGCCGTTCCATTCCAGCGAGACGAAGAACAGCGCCGTGGGGATCACGACGACGAGCACCGCGACGAGGAACACGCCCGCGAGCTCCCGCGGCCGTCGCCCGGGCAGCACGAGGCCGGCGAAGGCGAGTGCGACCTTCGCGGTGAGCGCGCAGGTGAGCGCGCCGAGCACGGCGGCGACGATCGTGAGAGCGACGGATGCCCCAAGCCCCACCCACAGGCGGCCGACGGCCACGGCGACGACGATGAGGGCGAGCACCGGCAGGCTGAGGATGCCGGCGGCGAAAGTCGAACCGGCGACCGAGAGCGGGGAGAGCCCGAACACCGCGAACCGGCGCGGGTCGAGCTGATCGTCGATGCCGCCCATGAACGCGGCGGCGAAGACCCCGAGCGTGAGAGCGGAGCCCGCGACGATCGTGACCGCCGCGGCGACGTCGACGCCCGCGGTCTGCAGGCGCAGCGTCCCGATGACGACCCCGGCGACCACGACGATCAGGGCGAGGAGGGCGAGGAGCACCCGCGTCACGTGGCGCGCATCGCCGCGGAGCGCACCGAGGAGCAGGTCGAGCCTCAGTCGGAGAAGGTGTGCAGCCACTCCAGCCCCTCCACGTCGCCGATGCCGCCGGCCAGTTCGATGAAGCGCTGTTCGAGGGTCAGGTCACCGCGCACCTCGTCGACGGCGCCCTGGGCGAGCACCTGACCCGCGACGATCACGGCGACGCCGCTGCAGACGCGTTCGACGAGCTCCATCCCGTGGCTGGAGAGGACGACGGTGCCCCCGTGGTCGACGTACGCCGCGAGGATGTCGAGGATCACGGCCGACGAGACGGGGTCGACCGACTCGAACGGCTCGTCGAGCACGAGCACTCGTGGCGAGTGGATCATGGCGCCCGCGAGCATGATCTTCTTCGTCATGCCGGTGGAGTAGTCGGAGACCGAGCGGCCGAGCGCGTCGGTGAGATCGAACGCCCGGGCGAGGTCGGCGGTGCGCGATTCGACGACCGACGAACGCAGCCCGCGCAGCACCCCGTAGTAGTGCAGCAGCTGTCGCCCGGTGAGTCGGTCGAAGGTGCGCAGGCGATCGGGCAGGATGCCCATCTGTCGCTTCGCCTTCGTGGACGCACCGGCCAGATCGATCCCGGCGACCTCGATCGTCCCCTCGTCGGGGCGGAGGAGGCCGGCGATCATCGACAGGGTCGTGGTCTTCCCGGCGCCGTTCGGACCGACGATGCCGTAGAACGTGCCGACCGGCACGGTGAGGTCGATCCCATCGACGGCGCGCGTCTGACCGAAGCTCTTCGTCACGCCGCGCAGGCGCAGCGCCGCGCCCGCCGCACCGGCATCCGCGTCGATCGTCGCAGCATCGGCGAGAGCGGCGACGGCCTCGCGCGCGTCGGTGCGCGCAGCGTCGTCCAGAGCATCGTCGTCGTGGGTCTCGTCGAGCGCGTCGTCCAGCGCCTCGTCGAGTTCGAGCTGGGAGAGCAGCGCGGGAACGGCGTCGTTGGATGCCTCGGGCTCGACTGCGGGCTCGGGCGTGTCTGTCTCGGGCTCGGGCGTCTCCGCATCGGCCGCCGCGTCGACCTCTTCGACGGCCGGCGTCTCCTCCTCGACCACCGCGAGTTCCTCGACGACCGGCTCCTCCACGGTGGCCGTCTCCGCGAAGCGCGCCGCGGCGACGGCCGCAGGCACCGCGGGCGGGGGCGGCGGGGGCGGGCCGGGATCGACCGGCGTGGTCGTCTTCCGGGGGGTGCGGCCGGTCTTCTTCGGAGCGACCTTCGTGCGCGGCGTGGTGCGGGAGGCGGGTCGCGGCTTCGGCCGAGGCAGCGCCGTCGGCGGCGCTTCCGCCGCGGCATCCGCCGCACTCAATCGGGGCAGTGGCGGGGTCGCAGATCCCCGCGCGCCGGCGTCATCGTCGGGCAGCGGCAGGGAGGCGGGCACCCGTCCAACCTAGCAAGCGTGCCTCTCGGGCGCCGGGGGTATTCCACAGCGTGACGAGGCTCGCTATTGTCACGAAATGGCAACGGACCGGCCACTTCCTGCGCCCTCCCAGGGGGTTTCGCTACCATGTTCAGCGGCACGAAGGAGTGTCCAGCTGTCAAACGGACAGTGAACAGATCCTCCAGGAGTACCCCCTTGACTCTTCAGACCGTCATTCTTGCGGCCGGCATGGGCTCGCGTCTCGGACGCAGCCTGCCCAAGCCGCTCACCGAGCTCAACGACGGGCGCACCATCATGCGTCAGCAGCACGACAACATCCGTGCCGCCTTCGGCGACGAGGCCCGCATCACCGCGGTCGTCGGATATCGCGCCGAGACCATCATCGACGCCTTCCCGCACGCCGACTACGTGCACAACGAGCGCTACGACCAGACGAACACCTCCAAGAGCCTGCTGCGCGCCCTCAAGGCGACCGGGCGCGGCGGTGTGCTCTGGATGAACGGCGACGTCGTCTTCGACCCCCGCGTGCTCGGCCGCGCGATCGAGTACATCGAGCGCGACCAGTCCTTCGTCACGGTCAACACCGCGAAGGTCAGCGACGAAGAGGTCAAGTACACCGTCACCGCCGAGGGCTACATCAAGGAGCTCTCGAAGACCGTCGTGGGCGGCATCGGCGAGGCCGTCGGCATCAACTACATCTCCAGCCGCGACAAGCGCGCCCTCATCGCGCAGCTCGGGCGTGTCGATGACCAGGACTACTTCGAGCGCGGTCTCGAACTGGCCATCGCCGAGAACGGCCTGCTGCTCGAGCCGCTCGACATCTCCGACCTGTACGCCGTCGAGATCGACTTCGCCGAAGACCTCGAGCGCGCCAACCAGTTCATCTGAGCCCAGGTGCATCTGAGCGCCGCCGCTGGCCGTCACGACGCACAGCGGCCGCTCAGGGGGCATCCATAGGATCGGCGGCGTCATGGCAAAGGTCCACCGCATCCACTCGATGACCGACGACGCGCCCTGGGCGGGCGGTCTGCCGCCGCAGGGTTCGCCCGAGCATCCGCGTACGATCCGGGCGCTCGACGGCGTGCTGCGTGTGCAGCGGCCGGCGGTCGTGGCGCACATGCGCAGCATCCGGCTTCGCCACCCCGACGCCTCGACGGCGGAGATCGTGTGGATGCTCGAGCGCCGCTACCTCGCCGCCGTCACCACCGGGGGCGCCGCCGTGGGCGCGACCGCCGTGGTGCCGGGGATCGGCACGGGCGTCACGCTCGCGCTGTCGGGCGTCGAGACGGTCGTCTTCTTGGATGCCACGGCACTGTTCGCGCAGTCGCTGGCCGAGCTCCACGGCATTCCGGTCGAAGACCCCGACCGTGCGCGCGCGCTCGTGCTCACCCTGATGCTCGGCCAGGAGGGCGTCGACCTCGTGGCCCAGCTCACCCGACAGGCCACCGGCCGCGGCGGCACGCGCACCGCCTACTGGGGAGAGCTCGTCACCAAGTCGCTCCCCCGCGCCGCGATGGGACCGCTCGTCGACCGCCTGAAGAGCGCGTTCATCCACCAGTTCGCCGCGAAGGGCAGCGCGTCGGTGATCGGCAAGGCGCTGCCGTTCGGCATCGGCGCCGCCGTGGGCGGCGCGGGCAATCACCTACTCGGACGGCGCGTCATCGTCGGCTCCCGACGCGCGTTCGGGGTTCCGCCGCAGGAGTATCCGGCCGACCTCGAGCCGCGCCCCGGAGCGTCGCGGTTGGAGGCCTCCGCGATGGGCACCGCCCGCCGCGCCGGCACGGCGATCGGTACGGGCAGCCGCCGCATGGCGGGAGCCGTCGGGTCGGCGGTGGGGTCGACGCTGAACGGAGCGGCCGGGGCCGTCGCGGCTGCGAACCCTGCGCGACGCCGCCGCTCTCGCGACGAGCTCGTCGAGAACGTCGAGAACGTCGAGGATGTCGAGGGCGACGCTTCGGCGGAGGGCGACGACCCGCGGGACTGAACCGCCGTCGCCTCCTCCCCATCCGGGCCCGCGCACGAGTTCTCCACAGAACCGGTCTCGGGCGGGTCATCGTGTCGCCGGAGCGTCGGTGCCCGCCTCTAGCGTCACCGGCATGCTGCGCAGCCTCGACCCGTCCCGCTCCCGGCCCTACCGCGCGCCGTGGACGGTCGACCGCCGCGACGACCGGCACACGCTCGTCCGCAACGACGGGCACGAGCCCGCCGATTTCGTGCGCGCCTTCCTTGTCGACGGCAGCGGCGCGCATTGGGGTCAGGTGCTCCCCGGCGAAGAGGTGGTCGTGTGTCTCCCGGGGGTGCGCGGTCAGAGCTCGCGCGTGATGCTCGCCTGGTATCGCTGGCGCACCGACGATGAGTACTGCTGGGCGTTCGTTCCGTGAGCGCGCCGGCACCGCCTGACCCTTCGCGAAGGTGGGAGGCGCACAATGGGGTCATGGGAATCTTCCAGAGCCGACCCGAGGAGCCGACCGAGTGGGCGGGTCTTCCCGCCGACCCCTGGGAGCCGCGCGTTCCCGGTGAGCTGCTCGGCGATGCGTCGACCGACCCCGCCGCCGTCGGCGACGTCGCGGCCCTCGGCGTTCCCGGCGTGACGGGGATCGTCATCTCGGTGCCGATCATGGCAGAACCCGAGGCGGCGGATGCGGGAGCGGCGGAGCCCGGCGAAGCGAGTGGCGACAGCGTCGACGGCTAGCGTCCGCGGCGCGGCACAGCAGTTCGGGTCCGCGGTGAGGCTCGACGGGTGGCCGCGCTCCTCATCACGCTTCTCCTGCTCAACGCCGTCTTCAACCTCGTCACCTGACCGACCGCGCAAGCGTCGCCGGGTGCGCCCGCGCGTCCGCACGCGCGCACCGCGCGACGCACTACCGTGGGACGCATGCACGGCACTCTCGCGCTCCTCACGGCCTGGCTGCCCCGCCAACGCTGGTTCGCCGGCACCGCCGCCTGTCCCCGGCTTCGGGTGCTCGCCGACCGCGAACTCGCCACGGATGACCCGGCGGTGCGTGTCCGGCTGCTCGTGCTCGTCGACGAGGCGCCGGAGCCTCGTGTCGTCTACCAAGTGCCCCTCGTCGAGCGGGCGACGGCCGGCGTCGCCGCCGCCGGTGAAGGGTTCATCGGGCTGCGGGAGGACGGTGTGGCGCTCATCGACGGACCGCACGACCCGGCTTTCACCGCGGCGCTGCTGAGTCTCGTCGCGCCCGCGGCACCGCCCTCGACCGCCGAGGTGCTCCGCGGCGAGCAGTCGAACACGTCGATCATCTTCCGCGCCGTCGATCCCGCCGCCACCCCCGACCGCACGCCCGTCATCTGCAAGGTGTTCCGGGTGCTGCACCCCGGGCTGAACCCCGACATCGAACTGCAGAGCGCGCTCTCCGCCGCGGGCTCGACGCACGTGCCCCGCGTCGTCGGACGGCTCGACGGTTCGTGGCGCGACCCCGATTTCGCCGCGGAGCAGGCGGACGCACCGAACACCCTGGACGCCCCGGATGCCGCCCTACACGGGTCGCTCGCCTTCGCGCAGGAGTTCTACCCGGGTGTCGAGGACGCCTGGCGCGTGGCCCTCCGCGCCGCGCGCGGCGGCGTCGACTTCGCCGACGCGGCGGATGCCCTGGGGCGCGCCACGGCCGACGTGCACCTCGACCTCGCCCGGCTCTTCCCGCACCCCGAGGCCACACCCGATCAGCGCGCGACGCTCGTCGCCGCCTGGCATCGCCGCCTGCGGATCGCCCTCACCGAGGTTCCGCAGCTCGCGCCCTGGGCCGATGACATCCGCCACCGCTACACGGCAGCGGAGGCGGCGCCGTGGCCGCGCCTGCAGCGCGTGCACGGCGACTACCACCTCGGTCAGGTGCTGCAGGTGCCCGGCCGGGGCTGGGTGCTCCTCGACTTCGAGGGCGAGCCGATGCGCCCGATGGGCGAGCGCAGCGCGCCCGACCTCGCCCTCCGCGACGTCGCGGGGATGCTCCGCTCATTCGACTACGTCGAAGGATCCCTCACCCTCGCGCGCAGCCAGACCACCGGTCTCGACGCCGACGCGCGCGGGCTCGACGCGCAAGAGGACGCCGACGACGATCGTGCCCGAGCCTGGGCGGTCTCCGCACGCACCGCGTTCCTCGCCGGCTACCGCGCCGGCTCCGGTGCGTCGCCGGAAGGCGCACTGCTCGACGCCCTCGAACTCGACAAGGCCGTGTACGAGGCGATCTACGAGGCGCGCCACCGTCCAGCGTGGCTCCCGATTCCGCTCGCGGCTGTCGCCCGTCTCGCCACCCGCTGAGACGGTTCGACAGGCCGACGAGCGGGCCCGGCAGGCGAGAAGCGCCCGCCCGACGATTCACTCGTCGTCGAGCTCGGCCGCGTCCGCGGCATCCGCCGTCTCGTCGTCGACGTCGATCGTCTCGCCGTGCCAGTGCTCCCACCGCTCCATGAGCAGTCGGATCGCCGCCTCGAACCGCGTCGTGGCCGCGCCCGGCGTCGTGTCGCCGAAGTAGCGGCGCACCCACCCCTCCAGCGCAGCCACCGCCGCCGGATCGCCCTGCAGTCGGGCGGCCTCGTCGACGATGCGCGGGGCCTGGTCGGCCGTCAGCCACTCCGCTTCCGACAGGTAGCCGTGCGTGTCGATGAGCGCCTCGGGGTCGACGGGACGGGTGACCATCAGCGGCTTGTCCGCCGCGAGCCGGTCGTAGACCATCGCCGAGATGTCGACGACGGCGACGTCGGCCGCGGCCAGCTGCCAGCCGAGCTCGGGTCCGGCGTCGTAGACGTGGTGCCCCGTGGCATCCGCCTCGTTCGCGGCGGCGATCGCCGCGATGATGCGCGCGTTCGCCGCGCCGTACTCGGGGTCGACGACCCCCGAGCGCGGGTGCGGCCGATAGATGAGGCGATGCGAGCCCGAAGCCAGCAGCGCGCGCACGAGCGCCTCGCCGTGGGTGCGGATCGACCCGTAGTGCGCCGAGGGGCGGTCGCCCTCCCACGTCGGGGCGTAGAGCACGACCGTGCGCTCGTCGGGCGTGTACGGCAGGGCTCCGGCGTAGTAGTCGGCCTGCGGTCGGCCGATCTCGATCGCGCGCCGGTCGAGGTCGTAGTCCCACAGCACCCGCGACAGCCGTTCGCGCGCCGCGTCGCCCGCGATGAACGCGTAGTCGTAGGCCTTGAACTGGTTCGTGGTCATGTACATCTTGTCGGACTCGCCGTGGTTGATGAACACGTGCCAGCGGCGCCCGTACCGGAACATCTGGAAGTTGCGCGTGTTCTGGTTGACGTACAGCACGACGCGGATGTCCTGCCCGGCGACGTAGTCCTCGAGGTCGCGCACCGTGGGTACGAACGCGACCGGGAGCGCCCCGTCGGAGAGGAGCGCGCGCGCCCCGGTGGCGTTCCGCGCCAGCACGACGACCGGCCACGTGCGGGCCAGGTGCTCGAGCGGGCGATACCACTGCCGGATCTGGTACATGTTGACCTCGCCGTCGGCGAAGTAGACCGCGACCCGGTAATGGTCGGAGGGGGCGGGCCCCTGACGGCCAAGGCGTGCGCGCAGGTCGCGTGCGGCGGCGCGCCCGCGCACGGCCCGGCGCACGAGCGCGAGAGCCTTGCGGCCGTCGGAGATCAATCCCATCCGACCAGCCTAACCAGGGCGCCCGGCGCCGTCGTGACATGATCGACGGATGCACGTGCACACCCCCGGAGAGCGCGATGCCCCCGTTCCCGCCCCGGACGCGGGGGTGAGCTTCGTCATGCCCGTGCTCAACGAGGAGCGCTACCTCGAGGCCTCCGTCGCGAGCGTGCTCACCCAAGATGTCGACGGGCCATCCGAGCTGATCCTCGCCCTCGGCCCCTCCACCGACGGCACGGATGCGCTCGCCCGCCGCCTCGCCGCCGGCGATCCGCGGGTGCGACTGATCTCGAACCCCGACGCCGACATCCCGATCGGGCTGAACCGCGCCATCGCGGCATCCGCCTACCCCACGATCGTGCGGGTCGACGCGCACTCCGCGCTCGAACCCGGCTACACCCGCCGCGCCATGGCGACCCTCGCCCGCGTCCGTGCGGCGAACGTCGGCGGAGTCATGCGCGCGGAGGGTCGCACGCCGTTCCAGCGCGCCGTCGCGCGCGCGTACAACTCCCCCATCGGTCTCGGCGGCGGCGCGTACCACTCCGGCGGGTCGGACGGTCCGGCGGAGTCCGCCTACCTCGGCGTGATGCGACGCGCCGTGCTCGACGAGGTCGGCGGCTTCGACGAGTCGATCCGCCGCGGTGAGGACTGGGAGCTGAACCTCCGCATCCGCAGGGCGGGCTACCGCGTGTGGTTCGACCCCGATCTGGCGGTGGCGTACTGGCCGCGCGAGCGGTGGAGCCGCCTCGTGCGGCAGTTCCGCTCGACCGGCACGTGGCGCGGCGAGCTCGTGCGCCGGTACGGCCGCCGCAACTCGCTGCGTTTTTTCGCGCCGCCAGCCCTCGTGGTCGTGGTCGCGGTCGCCTTCGTCGTGGCGGTGCTGCAGCTCACCGGCGTGCTGCACGGCGTCTGGTCGGTCATCGCCTCGCTCGTCTACCTGCCGCTCGTCGCCTACCTCGCCGTCGTCATCGGCTACGCGGCCGGTGGGCGCGCGGGCCCGGGCATCCGCGAGCGGCTGTGGGCGCTTCTCGTCGTCCCCTCGATGCACCTCGCCTGGGGCACGGGTTTCCTCGGCGGTGCCGCGCGCGGCGCGCGCGAGAACGTCGACACCTCGCGTCTGCGGCGCAACACGCCGCTGCCCTGAGCGGCGGCACCGCGCGTCAGAGCGATGCCGCGTCCCTTGTCAGCGCGACGCGGCGCCCTGTCGTCAGCGGGTCGAGCCGTCGCGGTCGACGAAGCCCTGGTCGAGGATGCGCGCGACGACGCGCTCGGCGGCGTGGCCGTCGTCGCGCAGGTTGAACCGCGCGCGCCAGTGCGCGTAGTGGTCGACGTGGGCCGCCGGGATGCCCTCGTTCGCGAGCGCCGCGGTGAGCTCTTCCTGAGTCGTCGTCAGCGGCCCGGGGGCGTGCGCCACGAGATCGAAGTAGAACCCGCGCAGCTGCTCGCGGTAGTGCGCGAGGTCGGGCGTGAAGAAGAAGATCGGCTTGCCGGTCGCGGTGTAGTCGAACATCACCGACGAGTAGTCGGTGACCAGGGCATCCGCCACGACCAGTAGTTCGGACATGTCCGGGTACGCGGTGACGTCGATCACCCGGGTGCCCTGCGCGTCGCGGCCGGGGAGGATGGTGCGCGAATGCCCACGCACGAGCACGACCGCGCCGGTGTCGGCCGCGAGGCGCGCCGGGTCGAGGTCGTCGATCAGCTCGTCCCGATCGTCTCGCCACGTGGGGGCGTAGAGGATGACCCGCTCGGCAGGATCGATCCCGAGCGCCTGCCGGGTGGCCCGGCCGTCGCCGGTGCGGAGCACGTCGTTGCGAGGGTAGCCCTCCACCCACACCGGCCGCCGGAGGAACGCGTAGGCCTTCCGCATGATCCGTGCACCGTACGGGTTCTGCGCGAGCAGCACGTTCCACCGCCGGCTCTCTCGCACGACCGCCAGCGCGCGGCGCGGATCGAATCCGGGGCGGTGCAGGGCGAGGCGCTTGAGCGGAGTGCCGTGCCAGGTCTGCAGCACCACCTGGCCGGCGCGACGCTCGTAGCGGCGGCGCAGCCAGTCGTTGACGACGAGCAGCCGCGCCCCGCCGCGCGCACGCCACCACTGCGGGCTGCCCTCGATGACCGGCACCGCACCCTCGGGCACCTCGACCGACAGGTCGACGACGCTCCAGTACCGCGTGACGCCGGGGGCGACACGCGCGAGTTCGCGGTCGATCGCGCGCGGGTTGCAGCTCGCGTTGCGGCCGTAGAAGCTCTCGAAGAAGACCGCGTTCTCGAGTCCTCCCGGCCGCGTGGCGTACCGCCGTTCGAGGGCGGCCTGCCCCTCGCCCGAGTCGTAGGCGGGGTCGATCGGCGGGCGCACGGTCAGCATTCCGTCGTGCAGACTCACCCGCACGGTCGAGGTCATCGTCTCGCCGATCGTCGCCTCGACCGGCGCCTCCGCGCCGCCGTCGCCGGTGACGCGCAGCCGGTACTCGCCGCTCGGCAGCGGCAGGCGCGGTCCGCCCCACCGGGAGACCGCGAGCGGCAGTCGCGCGGTCCAGGTGACCCCGCGGCCGGTCAGTGCGCCGTCGACGCGGGCGCGGCGCCCCTCGAGCGTCACCGCCGTCGGGCGGGCGCCGGGCCCCGACAGGACGAGCACGGCGGTGGCGACATCGGTGTCGTCGATGCGGGCGGTGATGGTCATGAGACCCTCTCGGTCGGAGACAGCGCGTGCCGGATCGCCCGGTACACCCGCTCGGTGTTGCGGCCGTCGCGGAACGCGTGCACGCGCGCGCTCAACCGCTCGGCGCGGTGCGTGCGCTCGGCGCGGGCGCCGGGATCGGTCAGGACGCCCCTCAGCTGGTCGATGAGCGTCGCCCAGTCGTGCGCGGCGTCGTCACCCGCCACGTCGGCGTAGGTGCCGTAGAACCCGCGGCTGCGCTCGTAGGCGGCGAGGTCGGGGGCGTGGAAGAGTGTCGGCAGCGGAACGAGGGCGGCATCGAACGCGAGCGACGAGTAGTCGGTGATGAGCGCGTCGAACCCGGGCAGCAGTGGTGTGATGTCGGCGACGACGTCGCTGCCGAACGGGCGGATGCCTGCCGCAGACGCGGTGCCGGCCGCCGCTGCGCCGGCTGCCGCGCTCCCACCCGCCGCGCTCTCGCCGAGGTGGTGCGAGCGCACGAGCAGCAGCGCGCCGGTCTCGGCGAGCAGGGCCTGCAGCGCGGCGAGCTCCGTGCCGGTGGGCGGTGCCGGATCGGGCGCCCCGTCGCGCCACGTCGGCGCATACAGCACGACCGGGGCGGGTCCGGGGTCTTCGCCGAGCAGCGCGCCGATCCGGGCGCGGGCACGGGCACGGCGCTCGTCGGCGGCGCCCTGCGACAGGGTGTCGGTGCGCGGCTCCCCCGCGACGGGAACGCGGAGCGTGTCGAGCCCGAACGCCGACTCGAGGCGGCCTCGGACGATCTCCGATGCCGCCGGCAGCACGCGGATGCGTCCCTGCGTGCGCCGGTACAGGGCCGCGAGCACGCGGGCGACCGCACCCCGGGCGAACGGCACCGGACTCGCCGTCGTCACCGTGGCATCCAGCCCGATGCGCTTCAGCGGGATGCCGTGCCACAGCTGCACGACCACCCCGCCGGTCGCCGCATAGCGGTTCACGTCGCCGAACCCGTGCGTGATGACGATGACCCGCGCCCGGGCGGTCAGCCAGAATCCGCGGAGCGAGTGACGCCGCACGAAGGGGATGCCACGGGAGCGCGCGTCGGCGTCTTCGTCGGCGCTGCCGGTGAGCCAGATGGCCCGTTCACCGGCATCCGTCGCGTGCCGGTGCACCGCCAGAGCACCGTCGGCGACGCCCACCGCCGACCCGAACACCCACACGTCGCTCGTCCGCGGGATCACGAGGGTCGCCACGCGCCCGAGCAGGTAGAGCGGGATGCGCAGAAGCTTCCCGGCGTTGCCGGCGCCGAACGAGAAAGACGCCACCCCGCGAGCCTATCGCGGGGTGGCGTCCGTTCCGGCAGAGCGGATTACTGCGTGAGGGATCCGAGCGTGACCTCGGCCGAGATCGTCTTGCCGTCGCGCACGTAGACGATCGGCGCTGTGCTGCCGGCCGCCAGCGCGCGCACCTGCGCGATGAGGTCGGTCGCGTCGGTCACCGGGAAGCCGTTGAACGAGGTGACGACGTCACCCTTCTTCAGCCCCGCGGCGTCCGCCGGCCCGCCGCTCGTGACCTCGATGATGTAGGCACCGAGCATCGTCACGTTCGGCTGCGCGGCGGCGTCGCCGACCATCGCGCCGAGCAGGCCGTGGGTGGCCTTGCCGTTCTCGATGATCTCGTCGCTGATGCGCTTGACGATGACGGACGGGATCGAGAAGCCGACACCGATCGAGCCGGCCGGGCTCGACGAGCTCGACCCGCCCGTCGAGGCGATCGCGACGTTGATGCCGATGAGCTTGCCGTCGCCGTTGACCAGCGCGCCGCCGGAGTTGCCGGGATTGATGGCGGCGTCGGTCTGGATCACCGCGATCGAGATCGAGCGGGTCGCCGACTGCTGCTGACCCTGGCCGAAGTCGAACTGGAAGGGCGAGTCGCCCTGACCCTGCTGCGGCGAATCCTCCTGGCTGTCGCCCTCGGGCGCGGCCGACGAGGCGATCTGGATCGAGCGGTTCAGCGCGCTGACGATACCGGCCGTCACCGTGTTGGGCAGGCCGAGCGGCGCGCCGACGGCGACCGTCTGATCGCCCACGTTGAGCTTCGTCGAGTCGGCGAACTCGATCGGGGTGAGCCCCGACGCGTCGGTGAGCTTGATCACGGCCAGGTCGTAGGTCGGGTCGGTGCCGACGATCTCGGCGCTGTACACCTTGCCGTCGGAGGTGGTGACGGTGAGCTTCGCGTCAGCCGCCTCGCCGTCGAGCGTCACGACGTGCGTGTTCGTGACGACGTAGCCGTCGGCGGTCAGCACGACGCCCGATCCGGTGCCGCCCGACGAGCCGGACGAGACCGAGATGGTGACGACCGAGGGCACGACCTTCGCCGCGATCGCCGTCGTCTGGTTCACCGAGTCGGTGTTGTTCACGATGACCGTCGACGGGCTCGTGGTGCCGACCGTCTGCGACTGCGGGAAGAGGGATGCCCCGGCGGCGGCGGCGCCGATGCCCGCCGCACCGCCGACGAGGGCGGCCGCGACCATGATGCCGACGACCTTGCCCGCGCCGATCCGACCCGACGGCTGGCCCTGCGAGCCCTGGTCGGTGGCGGCGCCGTGCGCCGTGGCGGTCGCCGTGTGGTGCGGTGTGGTCGCCGCGTGCTGCGGGGCGGTCGTGGCGTTCGCGCCGTAGGGGTGGGCGCCGCCGTACTGCGCGGATGCCTCGGCGTCCGACGGCACGCGCGGCGCCGTGTACGGGGCCTGCGCGGCATAGCCGCCGTACGGCTGCTGCGCGCTCGGCGCGGGGGCCGCGTACCCCTGCGGGGCGGCGGCCGGGGTCGACGCGGGCGCCGGGGCTGCCGATCCCTCCGCCGGGGTCGTGGCCGCGGCATCCGCCGCCGGCTGCGCCGGCACGGGGGGACGCTGCGGCTCGTCGCCGGCGGAGCCGTGCGGTTCGTTCGAGGTGGGGACGTTCTCGCTCATCAGTGCTTCCTTCTTCCCAAGACACCCTCAGCATGACGCAGAATCCTGTGTGCTGCGTATGGCAGGGCCGCGCTCCTCATCCTAGGTGAGCCTATGATCGCGCCCAGGTCGGTGCAACCTCGGTGTGGCGCCCGTGCGGCGCCGGCGCGCGCCTGGCGTCTGACCGGGCCGGGACCCGGACCGATAGCCTGGGCGCGTGCGAGAGATCCCCGGCGCCTGGCGGCGCACCGCGCTCGGCGCGGGACTGCTCAGCCCTGGGCCGGCCGGTGTCGGCGAGGTGCCCGTCCCAACTGTCTTCGCCGAGATGACGGCCCTGGCGATCGCGACCGGCGCGGTGAACCTCGGGCAGGGCTTTCCCGACGAGGACCCACCCGCGGAGGTGCTCGCCGCCGCCCACGAGGCGATCTCGGCGGGCGCCAACCAGTACGCGCCCGGCCGCGGGGTGCCGACGCTCCTCGGCGCCATCGCTGACCACCAGCGACGCTTCTACGGCATCGGACTCGACCCCGAGCGCGAGGTGCTCGTCACCGCCGGGGCGACAGAAGCGCTCGCCGCGACGATCCTCGCCCTCGTCGCCTCGCCGGACGATGAAGTGGTCGTCTTCGAGCCCTATTACGACGCCTACGCCGCGTGCGTCGCGCTCGCCGGCGCGACCCTCGTGCCGGTGCCGCTGCGCTTCCCCGATTTCCAGCCCGACCTCGACGAACTCGCCCGCGCGGTGACCGACCGCACGCGCCTGATCATCGTGAACGATCCGCACAACCCGACGGGAGCGGTCTTCTCCCCCGAGGTGCGCGCCGAGATCGTGCGTCTCGCCGAACGTCACGACGCCTGGATCGTCACCGACGAGGTGTACGAGCACCTCGTGTTCGACGGCCCGCACGTGCCGATCGCGACCCTCCCCGGCGCCGCCGAGCGCACCGTGTCAATCTCGTCGGGCGGCAAGACCTTCCAGGCCACCGGTTGGAAGGTCGGCTGGGTGACCGGCCCCGCCGACCTCGTCGACGCCGTGCTCGCCGTGAAGCAGTTCCTCACCTATACCAACGCCACTCCCTTCCAGCACGCGGTCGCCGCGGGCCTCCGCCTGCCGGACGACTACTTCACCGGTATCGCCGCGACGCTGCGCGCCAAGCGGGACCTGCTGGCGGACGGGCTCCGGCACGCCGGATACACGGTGTCGCCGGCGGCCGGCACCTACTTCACCGTCGCCGACGCGTCGCACCGGCTGTCTCCCGGGCAGGATGCCGCGGATTTCTGTCGCGCGCTTCCCGCCCGCGTCGGCGTCGCCGCGATCCCACTGACGGCGTTCGCCTCGGCCGCGCACCGCTCGGAGTACGCCTCGCTCGTGCGGTTCGCCGCCTGCAAGCGCGTCGAGGTGATCGCGGAGGCGGCCGCGCGCCTCAGCCGGGGCTGAGCGGCACTCGATCCGGGCTGAGCCCGCAACCGAGCACCGCCGCGGGTCAGTCGATCGGCTCGACGCGGAACCGCCGCAGCGCCAGGGCGGGGTTCACGCGGCGCACGCGCTCGATCACCGCGGCATCCACGAACGCCACAGCGACGTCCGTCGCCGTGCCGACGCCCGCGAGCTCGACCCCCTGCGGGTCGACGATGAGGGATGCCCCCACCCCGAGCGGCGGCGGGTGATCGGCGCCCGCGACATACAGCGTGTTCTCGATCGCGCGGGCGTGCACGAGCGTGCGCCAGTGATGCTCCTTGAGAGGACCCCGCACCCACTCGGCCGCCGTGAGCACGACGTGGGCGCCGGCGTCGGCGAGCACGCGTGCCACCTCGGGGAAGCGCAGGTCGTAGCAGGTCATCAGCGCGAAGCGCAGTCCCCCGACCTCGAAGGTCTCCGGAACGGACGGCGTTCCCGCCTCGACCCAGTCCGACTCGCGCTGCCCGAACGCGTCGTACAGGTGCAGCTTGCGGTAGACCGCGCGCACCCCGTCGGCGCCCACGGCGACGACGGCGTTGCGCACCCGATCGCCCGCGCCGCGCTCGACGAGCCCCGCGACGACGACCGCGCCGTACCGGCTCGCGATCTCGCGCAGCCCGCGCGTGAAGTCGCCGTCGACGTCCTGCGCGTGCGCGCGGAGGGTGTCGTCGAAGGGGTCGACGAAGTAGCTCGCGTACTCGGGGAACAGCACGACCTCCGCCCCCCGCGCGACGGCGCGTGCGGTCAGCTCGTCGATCGCGGCGAGGTTGGCGCGCTCCTCGGCCGTCGGAGCGAACTGCGCCACCGCGACACCCACCGCGACACCCACCGCCGCGCCCGCCGACGCCTCGCCGCCGCTCATGCGTCCGCTCCCGTCGCACGGAGAATCAGCGGGATCACGAGCCACAGCACGGCGACGAGGACGATCGCCACGACCGCGACGATCACCGCGGCGGCGCCGCCGATCACGACGTCGAAGACGACGGCGACGACCCCGACCAGCAGCGCCGCGACCGTGGCGAGAGCCACGACCAGGGCGGCGTGGCCGTATAAGACGACGGTGCGCTTCTCCCGCCGCCCGAACAGCGCCCGGTGCAGCGCCACCGGGGCGAGCGCCACGATCGCGCTGAGCGTCGCGAGCACGAGGAGCACGAGGGAGAACACACGTTGACCGGTGGAGAGATCCGCGAAGGCGGGCTGGAAGGCCAGCGCCAACAGGAAGCCGGCGAGGATCTGCGTGCCGGTCTGCATGACCCGCAGCTCCTGCAGCGCCTCGGTCCAGTTGCGATCGGCCCGCTCGTTCGGGGTCTCGTCGCGTCCGTCGACGAGGTCGTCCACCGCCTCGACGGCGCGCTCGGAGGCATCCGGACTCATGCGCTCATCCTCCCCCGCGCCGATGGATGCCTGCAACGTGCGCGGAGCACTCCGAACCCGTGCTACGCTTACTTCTTGTGCCGCGGGGTGGAGCAGCTCGGTAGCTCGCTGGGCTCATAACCCAGAGGTCGCAGGTTCAAATCCTGTCCCCGCAACCAAAAAGTGCTGATAAACAGCGAGTTCTTGGATTCCTACGCAGGAGTCCAGAATGAAAAACTCGGCGAAATATCGGCGCAGTGGATCGTCTTACCGATTCTCTTCGTCTGCATGTGGTTATGCACTCGGGAAACCTCGACGCCGCTTGGCCCCACTTGCGCACTTGTGTCGCATGAACGACACCATGCGCCCATTCCCCGGCCTTGAACCGGTGCTGACCACCTCCGAACTGGCCGCGCATCTCGGTGTACCAGTCCAGACCATCCACGACCTGCGCCATGCCGGACGAGGACCGCACGGCTTCCGCATCGGCCGCGAATTGCGCTATCGCCTCTCCGAGATCCAAGACTGGATCACCGAGCTCGAGCGGTCAGACGAGCCTGCCCGCAGCGATGGCGGGAGTCCACGATGAGGGGCCGGGATCGCCTAGAGATCGGTACCTACGGCGACATCAACACCGTGCAGACACCAGCGGGCACCGTCCGCGCCGAGGCTCGCTACCGCGACTGGGACGGTGAGGTCAGAAAGGTCACCACCACCGCCGGCACGGCGCGGGCAGCCAAGCAAGCACTGCGGAAGAAGCTCGGGCAGCGCGGCACCGCCACCCGTTTCGGGACCACGCTCACGCCAGATAGCGCCGTGTCCGAGCTCGCAGCCGCATGGCTGGAGGACGTTCAGATGCGGGTCGATCTCGCACCGGGGACGAAGGACCTCTATCGCCGGGAACTTCGCAGCCTCATTCTTCCTACGTTCAAGAAGCTCCGACTGCGCGAGGTCACCACCGGGCGCGTCGACCACTTTCTCAAGACGCAGGCCACCGTCTCCTATGCCCACGCCCGGCACAGTCGTGTGGTGCTCTCGCTCATGTTCAACTTCGCACTCCGCCACGACGCCGTCCACCACAACCCCGTCGCCGGCACCACCCGGCTGAAGCAGCCCAAGACGGTTGTGAAGGCCCTGACCCTCGACGAGCTCGAACAGATCCGGGCAGCGGCGGCGCAATGGCGCACCGGGAAGTCGATGAGCGGGCCACGGCCTGACGGTCAGGTGCGTGATCTGATCGAGGTACTGATCGGCACCAGCGACCGCATCGGAGAGGCGCTCGCATTGCGCAAGTGCGATATCGACGACAGCCGCCGTGAGGAGGGCAAACCCATGCGGGTGACCGTGTGCGGCACTCTCGTCACGATCACAGGTAAGGGAACGTATCGACAGCAGTATCCGAAGACGGATGCCTCCAGGCGCACCCTGGAGGTTCCCGAGTTCTCTGCCGAGGTGATCCGGCGTCGCTTGGCACGCATCGAGGACGAGGGTGAAGAGCATTTGTTGTTCTTCACCCGCAACGGCACGCCGCTGACACCGAACAATGCGCGCCGTACGCTGCGCAAGATGCTCACCGACGCGGAGGTGAACCTCAAGGTCAGCCCGCACGCGTTCCGCCGAACCGGCGGAACGGTGATCGCCCGGGCAACCGACTCCCAGACCGCTGCCGACGCGCTCGGCAATAGCAAGGAGATCGCGGAGAAGCACTACATCGAGGTCGATGCCCCTGCGCCGAACCCGACGCCTGCGATCCACCTGGAAAGGCTCGCGCCCCGCAATTCTCACGCCTCGGCCGATGAGCCGTCTGAGGCTGCATGACTACCGGGCGGACGGGAATCGAGAAGCCGCTTCTACGTCTCAGCGACACAACCGGTGCGAAGGAGCACTCATCGCGCTGCGCCGATCCGCCCTCTCGCAGTCGTCCCATGCGCCCTGCCCTTCGGGAAAAGGCACTCGCGATACCCAGAATTCCCACACTAGATCGCTATGCCGTGTTCTCGGCCGACAACGCGTGCCACTGAGGTGAATTCTGGCGGGGTGCGTTGAGGGGACTGTCTGAATAACGGGCTCTGCGCATTCTGGGTGGGGTGAGGCGCTCGGGCGTGGCGTGACGGGGTGAGGTGGGTCGAGGCCCGGAGGATCGGTAGCGACCAAGCAA
>NZ_JAJJIB010000024.1:0-26401 GCF_020905435.1 Microbacterium sp. F2E
CGGCATACGAGACCTGGCTGCATCACTACAATCACCACAGACCCCACACCGGGATCGGCGGCCAGACCCCCTCAGCCCGCGTTCACAACCTCACGTGGAAGTACACCTAGGCGAGTAACTCGCGCAACCTGTTTCGCAGATGGTCGAGGTCCACGCTCCCAGGTGTTGCTTCGGCGTAAGCGATGTGCGCCGTGGGCTGCCTCTTCGCGGACGAGATAGCCCTCTGGGTTGCGACGACGTTCGATCCCGTTCTGGTATCGCCGAGTTCGATGACTCTCGCGCCGGGTTTGGTGAAGACGCTCAGATGCAGAGCTGACCCTGCAGCGCCCGCCACAATAGGCGCCTGCCGTGCCAGGCGGATCTGCTCCGTTACCGCCAGCGTCTCGGGATAGACGACGCGGAACCCGAATGCGGCGAAAACGTCGTCAACCGCCTCACTGTTCTTCACTTCTCGCCCGCTCGTCACGCCATTTGCGAGCTGCTCAGCCTGAAACCTTGATCGACTGAGGTAGATGGACGGTCCATCACTATCAGATGCGCCCTCCGCGGCCCTGCTCGAGACCAAGTCCCAAACTCGTGTCGCCACGGGGTGGATCGCCACCTGGTAGTGGTACGTCCTTGCGGGAACGACGAGTTCCGCATACCGGGACGGGTCATCGTCGATGACGTGTATGGGCTTGCTCGATAGCAGTCCAACAATCTCGAACTGCCAGTCGAACGTCTTCAGAGAGTTGAAGCGGTGGGCGCAGATTCCATCGAACCCGCGCGGATCCTCGAGCAGCGGCCAAAGAGTGGGCAACGTCTCGACGAGGAAATGACCGAACCCGTGCATCCAGCTCCCCGCGTACAGCCACCGCCCTGCGTGCGTTCGTTCGATCGCTTCGCCCCGCTCACGTCTCGAAAGAACGGGAGGATTAACGGACAGAACCATGTCCGAGTTCATCCCGCCTTTCCGTTGGGACAGGTTGATGAGGCGGCCGCTCGTGTCGTAGATCGCACCACGAACGTAGCTTCGACGCGGATTTGGTGCGTCCCAATAGACTGCCCCGCTTTCCGCCCTTGAAGCGATGGCCCCCTGCACGGTTTCCGCAACAATCAGTTCGTCCGGCAGATTCGGGGCTCTTCGGACTTCCGGTGGGGGTGGGTGATGTGCGGGGCCGCGTGGTGACGGGGTGGGGCGGGTCGAGGCCCCGAGGATCGGTAGCGATCAAGCTTCCTTTCCGTTCGGAGACCTCGACCCGTGCCCGATGCTACGGGGTGCGCCGCTGCGTGCCCGTCTTCTGCTGTCTACTGTGTTCGCTGCGATGTGCTCGTCGGCCTCGGCGGGCTGCACGTGGTGGCTGTCGAGCGCTGCCGCGACGGCGTGCTCCTGATCGACGTCGAGTCCCCGCCGGGGCCGGTCGGGTGCCCGGGGTGCGGGCAGGTCGCCGAGTCGCGGGGCCGGAAGGCGCTCGTGCTGGTCGATGCGCCGATGAGCGCCGCTGCGGTGCGGGTCCGGTGGCGCAAGCGCAGGTTCCGGTGCGCTGATGAGGCGTGCCCGAGGGAGTCGTTCACCGAGCAGAACGCTCTGGTCGCCGCGCCTCGCGCCAAGGTCACGGCCCGAGCGGTGATCTGGGCGGTGGGGCAGATGCGGAGGGAGAACGCGTCGGTGCAGGGCGTCGCCCGCCAGCTCGGGGTGTCGTGGCGCACGGTCTGGCGACACGTCAGGCCGGTGCTCGAGACGCGCGCCGCGGACGAGTCCCGCTTCGACGGGGTCACCACGCTCGGCGTCGACGAGCACCTCTGGCACCACGTGTCCACCAGACCCGTCGCCGATGGCGGGCGGGGTCCGAAGGAACTGACCGGGATGGTCGACCTGTCGCGCGATGCGTCCGGGCGGGTGAGGGCCCGCCTGCTGGACCTCGTGCCCGGGCGCAGCGCGAAGGCCTACGCCGACTGGCTGCAAGAGCGCGGGCAGGAGTTCCGTGACGGGGTGCAGGTCGCGACGCTGGACCCGTTCGCCGGCTACAAGAAGGCCCTCGACGACGAGCTCGACGATACCGTCGCGGTGCTCGACGCGTTCCACGTCGTCAAGCTCGGCACCACCGCGGTCGATGAGGTCCGCCGCCGCGTCCAGCAAGACACCCTCGGGCACCGCGGACGCAGAGGTGATGCGCTCTACGGGATCCGCAACATCCTCCGCGCCGGGCAGGAACGACTCACCGACCGGCAGAAGGCCCGGCTCGATGCCGCGTTCACGCAGCGCGAGGAGCACGTCGAGGTCGACGTCGCCTGGCAGGCCGCGCAGCAACTCCGCGACGCCTACCGGCATGCCGACCTCGCCACCGGGCGCAAGATCGCCGAGCACGTGCTCGAATCGCTCCCGACACCTGCCCGATCCCCGAGATCGCCCGACTCGGCCGCACCCTGCGTCAGTGGCGGGTCGCGTTCCTGTCCTACTGGGATACCGACCGGTCATCCAACGGCGGCACCGAGGCCGTGAACGGCCTCATCGAACTCGCCCGCCGCGTCGCCCGCGGCTTCCGCAACTACGACAACTACCGACTCCGCATGCTCCTCATCGCCGGCGGCCTCGACCCCACCACCCCCACCTAAAGTCCGAAGAGCCCCATATTCGTGGCCATGGCTGCCCCCTACGAAGATGAGATCGTCGGGACTTTCAACCAGAGACAGGTCTGGGCGGAACCGTTCGGGCGAGGTCGCCTGCAGCAGCGGTTCGACCGTCCTGCCGGCACGCGCTGACATCCAAGCCGCCCATTTCTCCGACGCCGCGAACACCACGTCATACGACCGCACCTCGTCGACAGTCACCAGGTCGGGTCTGCTGATCACCCACATGATGTTCAGCGCACCTGGCTGCGGAGGAATAGCGTGGCGGCCGCGCAGCGTGAGGATGACGTCATCCAGGTACGACGTCGGTCGGGTCCATGCCTCATGTCTGTCGATGACGACCTGCTGCCCCTGGGTGCGCAAAGCCTTCGCGAGGTCGTTCGCGAAGGGGATGTCGCCCCAGTGGTCACCGCCGCGCGTGCAGGGAACGCCGGTCTTGATTGCCCATCGCAGCGACGCAGGAGCAGCGCTGGACTGCACCTCGACTCGATCCGCATCACGCATGAGAACCGGGTTGGCCGAGGGGAAGCCCGGGCCGAAGGTCGGGGCGAAGCGAGTGAAGGTCATGGATAGCGACTCGTAGCGTCGTCGATCTTCGGGTTCCCGGTTCCCGGACCAACGCTCCAGGTATGTGCGGCGGTTAGCGCCCTGCCGCCGATCTCGGTGTGCCGAAGACTTTCGTTCGTGGATGACGATCGCACGCGTGGTGCAGGAGAAGTTCGCGTGGGCAATGTCCCGCCGTGCGCGCAGGCAGAGATCGACATCTTCGAGCCCGTTTGCATAGAGCGGGTCAAACCCGGAGAGGTCTGCGAAAGCGCGGGCGTCAAAAAGACTCGCACTCGCGCTGATCGCCGTGAGGTCGTTGAGGTCGACATCGGTCGCGTCGTCGATGGTGAGGTCCGCGAGGAGAGCGCTGGGAAGCGGCACCCCGTCGTAGAACGCGTAGCCGGCGTGCTGAACGGTGTAGTCCGGGTTCAGGAGGACACCCTGGACGCCGAGAGCCCCAGACTCGCGCTGCTCATTGGACAATGCCTCGAGCCATCCGTCGCGCGGATCGGCATCGCTGTCGAGGAACGCAACGCACTCGCCGGTCGTCTGGGTGTAGCCGTAGTTCGCGGCGAGTGCGAAGTTGTTGTTCGCAGGCAGGCGGAAATAACGTACGCGCGGCTCGCTGAGGTACCTCAGCACGAGTCGACGTCCAATCGCTTCGCGTGACCCGTTGTCCACAATGACGATTTCCAGATCGCCGCTGAAGCTGTGCAGAAGTCGGTCGATGGAACGCACGCTGTGCCCCGTCGCACCAGCGATCACGATGACCAAGCTTGTGCGATCCGCGATGCGCTGAGCAGATCCGGCGCGAACCGCGGACCAGTCGATGAGGTTTCGCTCCTTGACGACCCACTGCCAGTGGAGCGATTCGCCTTGCGTGATGCGCCCATCGGTCGTCTTGTTGTCATACTCGCACCCGATGAACGGCAGGTACTCCAGGCGTCCGATCTTCGCCAGCCGAAGCACGAGGTCGTAGTCGACCCATCTACGCAACGTGACATCGAAATGACCGACCTGGTGCAACGCGTGAGAACGCACGACGATCACGTTCAGATCGACAGAGTTGCCCAATTGCAGGTCCGCCAGCTGCGCATCGCCGCCGCGGTATTCGATCCTGCCCTCGTCGCCATGCAAGCGCAGTGCTGCATGCGTCGCGACCGCCTGTGACCTGTCGAGCGCGGCCAACGAGAGTTCGAGGAAGCGACGGGTCCAGCTGTTGTCACTATCGAGGAAGGCGATGAACTCGCCGCTCGCTTCGCGGAGTCCGGTATTGCGGGTGGCGCTGACGCCAGCGTGCGGTCCCGCGAGCAGGCGCACGCGGGAGTCGGCCCGGGCGTACTCGGCGACGATGTCTCGAGTCGAATCGGTCGAGCCGTCATCGACCACGATCAATTCGAGCTGTCGATGCGTCTGCGAGAGGACCGACTCGATCGCCTTCCCGGCCATGTCTGCGCGCTTGAGTACAGGCATAATCACCGAGACGAGCGCGTCGGAGCCAGTGCCCGCCGAAGTGATCTGCGCGACCCATTGCTGGGTCGCTGTGCGATCCCACTTCTTGCGTCGCGGGGGGAGCGAGGCGGCGAACTGTTCACCATACTGATCGGCGAACTCCAAGAGAGCGGAACGAGCATGAGCGAGGGTGGGCGGCGTACCCTCGAAGTCTTCGGGAACGGGAAGCGGCAGATCGGAGCTCCATCCGGCGAGCTCCGTCAGCGGGTCACCGCTGAGGACGCGAGGGTCGAACAGCGGCCCCCACGCGTGGGTGCGAGCATCCGGCGTGCGGAGGTAATCGAGCAGTTGTGCGACTCCGTCGTCGTTTCGGCTCGCCTCACGTACGGCGGGAGGCAGGAAGTCGATCTCGATCAGAGGATGAGGTGATCTCCCCGACGCAAGAGCATGGTCGACATAGTGTTGGGCCAGTTGTCGCGGGGTCCGACCCAACTCGTGCGAGATCTGCGCGTAGAACGAGTGGTCGAAGATTCCGCTTTGCAGTAGCGCTTTCGCGGCGGCGCTACGACCGCCACTGAGTGTCGGGCTCCACCGCGCAACGGTTGTCGTCCTGTCAGCCTCGGCCGGCCTTCTGAATCGAGGAAACAACGCGTCACTGTCCTTTGCTGGCGTAGAAGGCTTCGACGCCGTCTTTGTCGGCGGCCCACCAGGGTTCGTTGGTCTTGTACCAGTCGATGGTGGCGGCAAGGCCTGCTTCGAAGTCGCGGTATTGGGGTTGCCAGCCGAGCTCGGTGCGGAGTTTGGTGGAGTCGATCGCGTAGCGCAGGTCGTGGCCGGCGCGGTCGGTGACGTGGTCGTAGGCGTCCGCAGGCTGACCCATGAGGGTCAGGATCAGTTCGACGACGGTCTTGTTGTCCTTCTCGCCGTCGGCGCCGATCAGGTAGGTCTCGCCGATCCGGCCCCCATCGAGGATGGTGAGGACAGCGGAGGAGTGGTCGTCGGCGTGGATCCAGTCGCGCACGTTCTCGCCCTTGCCGTAGAGCTTGGGACGGATGCCCCGGATCACGTTCGTGATCTGGCGGGGGATGAACTTCTCCACGTGCTGGTACGGGCCGTAGTTGTTGGAGCAGTTCGAGATCGTGGCCTGCACCCCGAATGACCGCACCCATGCCCGCACGAGCAGGTCGGATCCGGCTTTGGTGGACGAGTACGGGGAGGACGGGTTGTACGGGGTCGACTCGGTGAACCGTTCCGGGTCGTCCAGCTCGAGGTCGCCGTAGACCTCGTCGGTGGAGATGTGGTGCAGGCGCGTGCCGTGCTTGCGGGCCGCCTCGAGCAGCGTGTACGTGCCGATGATGTTCGTGTCGACGAACGGGCGCGGGTCGTTCAACGAGTTGTCGTTGTGCGACTCGGCCGCGTAGTGCACGACAGCATCCGCGTTCGCGAACAGGCTGTCGACGAGGGCCGCGTCGGTGATGTCACCGACGACGAGGTTCACCCGGTTCTCGGGCAGACCCGCCAGGGAGGCCCGGTTGCCGGCGTAGGTGAGTTTGTCGAGCACGGTGACGGTGTGGTCGGTGTGGTCCACGACATGGTGGACGAAGTTGGAGCCGATGAACCCGGCACCCCCGGTCACGAGCAGATGCGCCATCAGCGGCCTCTCTTCAGAACATCCAGCAGGTACGTCCCGTACCCGCTCTTCACCAGCTTCTCCGCCCGCACCCGCAGGTCATCGTCGGAGAGGAACCCTTGCCGCCACGCGACTTCCTCGGGCACCCCGATCGACATGCCCGTGCGGCGCTGCATCGTGCGGACGTACTCCGCGGCATCGGTCATCTGATCGAAGGTGCCCGTGTCCAACCACGCCGTCCCCCGGGGGAGGACCTCGACCTGCAGGTTCCCCCGCTCCAGGTACGCACGGTTCACATCCGTGATCTCGTACTCACCCCGCGGAGACGGGGCGAGAGTCCGGGCGATCTCGACGACGTCGTTGTCGTAGAAATACAGCCCCGGGACTGCATAGTTCGACTTCGGCTGTGCGGGCTTCTCCTCCAACGAGATCGCCCGCCCCGTGTCATCGAACTCGACGACACCATACGCACCCGGTTCCGCGACCCAGTACGCGAAGATCGCCCCACCATCCACATCCGCGTACTGCTTCAACTGACGACCCAGACTCGGCCCATACAGCAGGTTGTCACCCAGCACGAGAGCGACCTTGTCGCCACCAATGAAGTCCGCCCCGATCGTGAACGCCTGCGCAAGACCATCCGGCGACGGCTGCACCGCGAACCTCAACGACACCCCGAACTGCGACCCATCGCCCAGCAACCGCTCGAAGAACGGCGCATCATGCGGCGTCGTGATCACAAGGATCTCATCGATCCCCGCGAGCATCAGCGTCGACAACGGGTAATAGACCATCGGCTTGTCATACACCGGGATCAACTGCTTCGACACACCCAGGGTGATGGGATGCAGACGCGTCCCCGAACCGCCCGCAAGAATGATGCCCTTCATAGGAAAAAATCCTCCCACACCCGCCCGCACGCGCCCGAGTCGATCACTCACCACCGGAGCAGGCGGCGCTTGACGGTCTGCGCCGCGGGGCGCAGCCACGGGGCGATGTCGAGGACAGCCTCCGCGGCGGGGCGGGCCTTGTCGACGATCTTCCCGCGGACGGAGTCCCGTCCGGTTGCGGAGCGAGACGGCGACGTGGCCGCAGACTCCGGTCGTGCGGCGCGTGCGATTGATCGCGAGCGCTGTTCGGCGAAGTCGATCGTGAGGTCGATGAGGCGCTGGGCGTCGTCCAGTGTCGGCTCCGGCGAGTGCTCGGCAGACAGCGTGTCCGTGAGGAGCTGCGCATAAGCGGTCACGAAGTCGTAGTCGAGATCGCGCTGCGCCGCGGCGACGGACGCAGCCGACATTCGCGTGTAGAGCTCGGGATCTGCGGCGATCGCCGCGATCCGAGTGGCCAGCGCGGCGGCATCCGCTTGCGGGGCGGTCACCACACCGCCGTTGTCCTTGGTGAGTGTGAGCCACGGCAGCTCATACATCGCGACGGGCAGCCCGCGCGACTGCGCCTCCGGGATCGTCAGCGGGTAGCCCTCGATCACACTTGTGTTGACGAACACGTCAGAAGAGTCGATCGCCGCGATCAATTCCTGACCGCGTAGCGGCCCCACGGCCAGCACGCGCTGGCCGAGTCCGCGTTCGCGAGCCATCGCATTGAGCCGTGCGGCGCTCATGTCGCGCCAGTCCGGCCCGACGATCCGGAGGCGAAAGTCGACGCCCAACCGAGCAAGCTGCTCCGCGACATCGATCAGCTCGGTCACACGCTTGCTGCGCTCCTGCAGCCGGCCCCACCAAATGAGCTCCAGTCGTCTGCCGTGGGGTGCAGGTATCGGAGCAGATGCCAGCCCCGCGTCGAGCAGGAGCGATGACGGCGGGTTCGGCAGGTACGACACCCGCGGCATCCCGCGGAGCTTCCAGAACGCGACGTCCAGCGGTGAAAGCACGACCAGGTGCGACAGCAGTGCGAAGTACCGCGGCGCACTCTCCAACCGGCCCAGGCCGAACAAGATCGACCGTCCGGCGAAGTTGTGCGACCAGGCGATCGTCGCCGCGCCGTCCGCACGCGCCGCGAGGGCGAACGCCTGCCATGCCGTCGAATACTGCCACTGATGCTCGACCACGAGGTCGACCTCGTGGCTCGCACACACCCGGCTCCACTCCGCAAGCGCGGCACCGAGGGGGGCGGCCGAGACTTCGGCGAAGTCCACGCCGGCGGGCACCAGCGCCTGGTCGCTCCCCGGCTCCCGCGCGACGACCGTGACGCGGTAGCCGGCCTCGTGAAGCACACGCGCCTGCGAGATGATGACGCCGGAGATTCCGCCGGTGCGCAGGTGGTTGGTGGCAAGCACGATGCTGCGCACGGGGCGCTCCGGCAAGGTGATCCCGCCCGGGTGGGCGGCGAGCGTGTCGACGTCGTCGGGCCAGTGCTGCGCCGTGGATTGGACGATGTCGCGGGCGGACGCGCGCGAGTACAGGTCGGCGAACACATCGTCGAGCAGATCTGCGCGTGTGTGCTCCGCGAGGTAGTGGGTCGTGTAGCCGATGATCGCGCGCCGCACCGATGCATAGGTGGCGAGCACCGCGTCGGGGGTCGCCGACGAGCGTGCGATTTCCGTGACGGCGGGCTCGATCGAGTCGATGGACCGAATCGCGCCCGCGTAGAACGATGCCGTCTCGAGGTCGCGCACCTTCTGCCCGCTACCCCCTCGCCCGAAGTGATAGCGATACAGGCGGTCCGGCACCGACGCGTAGCTCGTCGCCAGAGCGGCGGCGAGAAACGCGATCGGCAGGTCGTTCAGGCGGGGGAGGATCAGATCATCCGGCATCAAGGCATACGCATCCAGCAGCAGCTGTCGGCGGAACAAGTACTTCCACAACTGACCCTGCGCGACGGTGTCGAGAGGGAATAGGCCACGGAGCACGTCGAAGTCCCTGAGAGCGGTGTGCCGCGGCTGCAAGCGCGCCTCGAACCGGCCGCCGGTGCGCCCCTCACGGTTCACGACATCGATGCCGAACTGGACGAGATCGGCGTGCGTCTCCCGTGCCTTCGCCAGCACCACCGCTGCGGCGTCCGTGCCGAGTTCATCGTCGCCGTCGAGGAACATCAGATGATCCGCTCGTGCGGTGAGGATTCCGACGCGACGCGCCTGGAAGGCGGAGGAGTTGTGCGCTTGACGCACGAGACGAATGCGGTCGTCCGCCGCCGCGTAACGTTCGATGACGGCTGCGGTGTCGTCGGTGGACGCGTCGTCGACGACGATGACCTCGATCGCCGTGAGTGTCTGGGCGAGGCAGCTGTCGAGAGCGCCGGCGATCACCTCCGCGTCGTTGAAGACGGGGATGACGATCGATACGAGAGGAGTCGTGTCCATGAGGTCTTTCAGGTGCGGCGCAGCAGCACGCTCTTGACGTTGCCAGCGAGGGGTCGCAGCCACGGCGCCGCGTCGATGACCCGGTGTCCGAGCGGGGTGAGCTTGCGCTCGATGCGTTCACCGAGCGTGCGCGGACGTCTGCGGCCCCGTCGTGCTCGCGCGCGCGGCACGGCGCGGCTCGGTGTCGCGCGCGGCGGGGGCGTGCTGTGCTCGGCGAAGAAGAGGAGCAGGTCGAGGATGCGTTGTCCATCCCCCAGCGTCGGTTCGGGGGAGTTCTCCGGCGGGAGTTCGCCGTACATGAGTTGCTCGTAGAGTTGAGCGAAGTCGTAGGAGGTGGCGCGCGCCGCCGCCGCGACCGATGCCTGCGACATCGCTTCGTAGCGCGTCGGGTCGGCAAGCACGTCGGCGATCGCGATCGCGAGTGCCTCGGGATCGTGCTGTGGCGTCGTGATGACCCCGGGGTTGTCCTGGATGAGCGAGAGCCATGGCATGTCGTACATCGCGATGGGAA
This sequence comes from Microbacterium sp. F2E, assembly GCF_020905435.1. NCBI lineage: Bacteria > Bacillati > Actinomycetota > Actinomycetes > Micrococcales > Microbacteriaceae > Microbacterium > Microbacterium sp. F2E. Next base: position 10,066 of record NZ_JAJJIB010000024.1, read on the forward strand.
GTCCGCGCGACTGGGCTTCGGGAATCGTCAGCGGGTAGCCCTCGATGATGCTCGTGTTCACGAAGACATCGGACGAATCGATCACCTCGAGCAGGTCTGCGCCGTGCCGGGGGCCGGTGGCCATGACCCGATCGGCGATGCCGCGCTTCGCGGCGAGCTCGTGCAGGCGCTCCGGATTCATGTCCGCCCACGCCGGGCCGACGATGCGAAGCCGGAAGTCGACGCCGAGCTTGCCGAGCGCCGCCGCGACCTCGACGAGCTGGGTCACCTTCTTGGTGTGCTCCTCGAGGCGGCCCCACCACACGAGTTCCGCGCGACGCCCGATGGGGGCCGGTTTCCCGGCATCTGTTCCGCCCGCGTTCAACAGGAACGGAGACGGCGGGTTCGGCAGGTAGCTGACGTGCGGGATGCCGCGCAGCTTCCAGAACGCCACGTCGAGCGGCGACAGGACGACGAGGTGTGCGAGCGCATCCAAGTGCGTCGCGAGCAGTGTCTGCAGGTCATTGCCGTTGTACGTCGGGCGACCGGCGAAGTTGTGGATCCAACCGATCGTGGCGGCCCCGGCCGCCCGCGCCGCGAGGGCGAATGCCGGCCAATCCCGGGAGTACAGGATGCGGTGGTCGATGACGATGTCGACGTCGTGTCGCCGATACAGCTGCGCCCACTGCGCCACGCGCTGCCGCCGACTCGTGCCGGTGAGTTGCACGAGCGTGGCACCCTCGGGGACGAGGTGCTCGGCGCTGCCCGGGCGGTGGGTTGCGATCGTCACACGATGCCCGGCCGCGAGCAAGAACCGCGCCTGGGTCAGCAGGACGCCCGACACCCCGCCTGTGGTGAGGACGTTCGTCGTGAGCAGCACGCTCTGCACGGGCTTGCGGCCGAGTTCGAGGCGCTCGCCTTCGGTCGCCAGCAGCGGCATGAGATCGGGAGCCAGGGTCACCGCTGCCAGCACGGCATCGAGTTCGTAGGTGGGGTCGTGCAGCCAGCCACGCTCATCCGCACGCTCGGCGGGCGACAACGCCGCGAATCGGGCGAGCGCGTCGGCCACGAGCGTGAGCACGCCTGCCTGATACGCGTCAAGTAGCGGTTCCGGATTCGCGTCCCGGCGTGCCCGGGCGCGGACCTCAGGCTCCACTGATCGAAACTCGTCAATGCGCGTGCGGGCGCTGTGGAAGTCGGCAAGCGGAGACGGTGTGGTGGCTTCGAGCGGGGCCGATCCACGCTCGTACTCCACCGTCTTCACTGCGGTGTAGGCGGCGGCCGCCGCGTAGGCGAGCAGAACGATGCCGCGGTCATCCATGGTTGGTGTGGCAGCCGCCGCGTAGGCCTCGCGCAACAGCGCCGTGCGGAACACTGCGCGCCACGGATCAAGCCGAGCTGCCGTCTCACGGGGAACGAGGTAGCGGATGATGTCCGCTCCCTCGAGCGAGTTCCCCGCCGCGACAGCCAGTGTCGTCTGCGCGCCGGTGACGTCGTGGGTGGTCACGCCGAAGCCGACGATGTCGACATCGCTGGGCTCGATCAGCCGGTGCAGGTGGCTCGCGATGCCGGTGTGCACCTCGTCGCCCGCCTCGACGGTGAGGACGTAGGGCGCGGTCACGGTGTCGAGGCCGGTGCGCCGTAACTGTGCCACGGGGGTACCCGCAGGCTGGGTGACAGTGCGGACGCGCGAGTCAGCGACGGGATCGGTCGTTGCGGCGTTGGTCGCACGCACATAGACGACTTCAACCTGCCGCAACGACTGCGCGAGGCACGAGCGCAGCGTTGCTTCGGCCGCGCGGTCTCCTTCCTCGGCGGTGACGATGAAGGAGAGGAGAGGCGTCGAAGTCATGCGGTCCGGGTCCGTCGTCGGTCAGCGTCCGGCCGTGGCCCGGAACACGGCTGAGTACTGCGCGCTGATTTCGTTCGGCTCGCGCGCATCCAGGTTGGGTCGGCCCACGGGCGGATCCGTGCGGAAGCCTCGCAACGCGTCCTCCAGCTTTGCTGCGGTCAACGGCGCCGGGTAGCGGCGCACCCAACGCTGCCCGACTTCGTCGGCCAGCGATCGCGTGGCGGGGGAGTCTTCCACCAGGACGGGACGATCGAGCGAAAGTGCCCAGAGGATCAGGCTCTGACCTTCATAGCTCTCCGGGGCGGTGACCAGCACGATCTCGGCACGACCGATCTCCTCCACCGACGCGGCATCCGACAACGCCTCGTCCCGCAGCGACATCGTATCGGCGTGATCGCCCAACGTTCGCGAAAACGATTCCGCCAACGGCTCCGGCACCTCGCCGGCGATGCGTAGCGTCCAGTCGCCGGGTTCGGTCGCAGAGAAAACTTTGATGACGGCTTCATATGCCGGGCCGAAGGTGGTGTGTGCGGTGATCAGGATGCGTCCCGCGTGTGCCTGTTCGCGCGGGAAGCCGAGAAAGCGCGCACGCAGGTGGCTGTGCGCGATGACGACGGCTTCGTGCCCCGTCGCGGACGTCGACGGGGTCAGAGCGATAAAACTTGCGACGGCCCGGTCGAGAATCGCCTCCGCGCGCGACGGCGCGCGCCCGCGCTCGTCGGGCTGGACGCTCCGCACGAGCGCGGTCCCTTGGCGCCGCAGCAGGGTGACGAGCCGTTTCGCGCGGCGCGCGCGCTCATATTCTGAGGTCAGCCCGCCGCCGATGGCGTGCGTGATGTCGGTGAGATGCACGACATCCACGTCGTGTGCGCGCGCGGGGTTCGTGCCGTACTCGCGCACGACGTCGGTGGGAGCCTCGCCGGCCGAGTCGTCGCCCACCAGCTGGTCGACGAAGTCGAGGCGGTGCCGGGGCGGGCGCGACGTCACGAACACGGTCGGTGGGGCGCCGTCCGCGCCCGATACAGGCCGCTTCCGGTTCCGGAGACGCGGCACGGAGAACACGGACCCACCCTAAAGTAGGGTGCAGTGATTTTGAAACCGGTTCAGCACGTCTTCGCGCACCTCAGCGGGCAAGACGACAACCTCGGCGACTCCGCACTGCGCGTCGCGTACCTCGAGGCACTCCGGGGTGCGGGGCGGCACGTCCACGTGTACCTCGGTGAGGCCACAAGTGACTACACGGCGGGCTTCGTCGCCGCATCCGACCTGACCTTCTACGACCGCCGGTTGGAGTGGGCGGATGCCGAGGCCGCCGCGACGCGGCCGGTGCATGCCTTCAACGCGGGCGAGATCAATCCCCGCGTGGGTGGCTTTCCGGTGGCGCGCCGCGCCGCCGAGTGCGCTCGCGTGCTCGACGGGGGCGGTGCCCTGATCTTCGCGGGCATCGGCATCAAGGACGTCAACAACCTGCGCGGCGTCGCGTTCGACCCCGTCATGCGGGGAGCCTCGGTGATGTCGTGGCGCGATCAGGGCTCTCGCGATGGTGCCGGGTTCGGCGAGTACGCGCCGGACTGGGCGTACTCCGAAGGATCTCCGGTCGAGGAGTGGGCTCCGGCGGACCAGCGACCGCTGCTCGCGGTGACGTTGCGCTTCGACCGGGCGTGGCCGGGCGAGGCGTGGATCGCCGCCGTGCGCGCGTTCGCGGCGGCTACCGGATCCCGCATCGTCACGGTGGCGCAGGTCAGCCGCGACGCTCCGCGCGCGGTGCGGTTGGCCGATGCGCTCGGCGGTGAATACCTGACCCCGCCCAGCATGCGCCACGACGACCTCGACGTCTACGGGCGGGCGGTGTACCGGCAATCGCTCGCCGTCATCAGTGACCGCGCGCACGGGCTCATCATCGGCGCGACCGAGGGCGCCTACCCGATCGGCTCCGGGAGTGACCCGCAGAAGATCGCCCGCCTGCTGACGGCTGTCGGGCTCGGCAGCCTGGTCGGTCGCTACGACGAGTTCGAGGAGTTCGCGGCGCGGTTCGAGGCGCATCTGCCTGGATTGGCGCCCGCGATCAGTGGTGCGCGCGCCGACGTCGCGGATCTCACCGCACGCATTCGTGCCGCGATGGATGCCGTCGCGTGAGCCTCGTGCGACGGTCGATGGCGTCGCGCCGATACGGGAAAAGAAGACCCCCGCGCTATCATCGAGGGCGAGTCATGCACACGGAGGGGTACCCACCGTGTGCACCGTGGTCAGAGAGGTAGCGATCCCCTTTATGGATGCCCGCCTTCCTGCCCCCGCCGAAGGACTATACGAGGTCGGTCGCCGACCGCCGCTCGGGGAATACCTCGCCGAAGCGTGGAAGCGCCGGACGTTTGCGTTTACTCTGGCGTCTTATCGGCTTATCGGCGGGCTCCTTCGCAATCGACTAGGTGTCTTGTGGATTGTGCTCAAACCGCTCTTGATGGCGATCCTCTACGGCTCAGTATTCAGCTTCATTCTGTCGGGTGCAGCCCGTCCCGACGACTTCGTACCGTTCCTACTCGTCGGAATATTCATATTTGAGTTCTTTACTGGGTGTTTCGGCAGTGGCGCTAAGGCCGTCACGGGCAACGGCAAGCTTGTGCAGAGCTTGGGTTTCCCTCGCATCCTGCTCCCGGTCTCTGTCGTTGCCGAACAGGCGATGAGAATTGTGCCGGTGATCGTGCTCCTCGGCATCCTCCTCGTGATCCTCGGCGAACCGATCACCTGGTCGTGGTTGCTCATCGTCCCGGTTCTCGGGCTGATGGCGATGTTTAACCTCGGGATCGCCCTGATCTTTGCGCGGCTGTCGGTTCAGGCGCGAGATGTCCAGCAACTCATACCTGTCATCACACGTGTCCTGTTCTACGCCAGCGGCATTTTCTTCAGCATCGACGGTGCGCTGGCGGACTATCCCACGCTGTTGACGTTCGCCCAACTTATTCCCACGTATGAGTTCATCGCGCTGAGCCGAGATGTACTTCTCGAGTCCCATTCTGTCAGCACCCTCGTGTGGATCGCGGCGCCGATCTGGGCGGTCGGAACATTATTCATCGGTGTCGTGTACTTCTGGCAGGCCGAGGCGAGGTACGGCCTCAGTGACTGACGTTCTGCTCCCCTCCGGCGCTGCCGTCACGAGTGCGGCTGGGGCGCGCCCGATGATCGTCGCCGACAACGCGCACGTCAACTACCGCGTGTACGCATCCGGCAAACGGTTCAATCCGCGGGAGAACATGCTGCGCCTAAGCGTGCTCCGGGGAGGCCGTGAACTTCACACAATCCCGGCGCTCCGCGGTGTGAGCTTTACCGCTTCAGAGGGTGAGACGATCGGCGTCATCGGGCACAACGGTTCGGGAAAGTCGACACTCTTCCGTGCGATGACCGGTCTCATCCCCACGGCTGAGGGGACCATCTGGGCGGCCGCGCGGCCTGTGTTGCTCGGCGTCAATGCGGCGCTTGTGCCCGAGCTCTCTGGTGAGAACAACATCAAGCTGGGGCTCCTCGCGATGGGGTTCACGCCGGATGAAGCGGCGGCCCACGTCGATGAGATCGCAGACTTCGCCGAGCTGAACGAGTTCCTCTATCACCCGATGCGAACGTACTCCTCCGGCATGAACGCGCGGCTGCGCTTTGCCATCGCTTCGGCCAAAACGCATTCGATCCTGCTGATCGATGAGGCACTCTCGGTCGGTGACCGGAGGTTCAAGGCGAAAAGCGATCAGCGGATTCGAGAGTTGCAGCAGAGCGCCGGTCTCGTGATGATCGTCAGCCATTCGGTCGGATCTCTCCGAGACACGTGCGAGCGCGTGCTTTGGATACACAAAGGTGAGCTCAGGGCAGACGGGCCGTCGGCCGACGTCATCGATGAGTACGTTCGCTGGACGAAACAGCCAGGTAGCGTCGCCGTCGGCGCGGCCAGCGATACCGCGCCGAAGACAGGTGCCGCCCCGTCGAACGCCCCGGCCTCTCCTGAGGCGCATCCCGATGCGTCCCTCTCGCCGCTGGAGAAGCTCATCGCGGATGCTGCGTCAGAGGCGAAAGAGCTCATCACCCCCGCGGAGGGGTTGCGCACGGCAGCGCGACGCGAGCGCTACCGGCAGGAGGCATCCGAGCGTCTCCGCCGACGGGTGTTGATCGGGGTGATCACCGGTGCGGCCATTCTCCTCGCAGCGGCCGCCGGTGCGGCGGTCGCTGTGATGGGCAGCCTGACGCGCGCCGACGATGGCTCGTCCACGACGCGCGAGCTCGCCTCACCGCCCGCGATTTCCGCGTTTGCGGCGGCTACGCCGACCGTCGCGTGTGCTGCGCCCACGGGAACCGCGGAAGCGAAGCTCAGCTGGGAGGCGGACGACGCCGTGTGGGTCGCGCTCGCGGCGGGCGCAGCCGAGATCGACGCGATCGACCGCCCCCTGGCCAGCGGCCTGCCCGACAAGACCGACGCCTACGCGGTCGCCTTCCCCTGCACGGAGGAGGCTCGCGTGTACACGTTGACTGTCGCGGGCGGCGAAGGATCGAGGGTCAGCTCGACCGTGACGCTCACGCGCGCTCTGCCCCCTGAGCCCACCGCGACACCGGCGCCCGACGAGGAGAGCGGCGGCGGCTCCAACGGCTTCGTCGACGAGAGCGACGGCACAGACGGCGGTGGGTCGACGGTCACCGACCCAGGAACCGGCGGCACGGATCCCGGCACGGGCGGCGGCACGGATCCCGGCACGGGAGGCGAGACCAATCCGGGTACCGGTGGCGGCACGGATCCCGGCACGGGTGGCGAGACCGATCCGGGTACGGGTGGAGGGGAAACCGATCCGGGCACGGGAGGCGGCGAGACCGGCGCTCCCGTCGAGCCGGACCCGCCCGCCGAGAGCGACGGCACCACGGAAGGCTGAGCCGGAGCTCCTCAGCGTGCCCCCAGCCACCCCTTCGCCCGGTGCGCGAGGGGGCGGAGCCCGGGAAGGCGGCGCAGCACGGCCCGTCCCCACGGGGCGGCCGTCGCCCACAACCGTTCTCCCCGGAGGGAGACGAGACCTGTCGACCGGCCGAGTCGGTGTGAGCGCTCGGCGTAGAACACGAAGAGGCCGAGAAGTCGGCGCGCGTCGTCTTCCGTCGGCGCGCGCGAGAGCTCGGGGCGCGCGACCCCGGCGACGAGGTCGCGGTACAGTCCGGCGAAATCGTGATCGGTGGCGCGCCGCGCCGCGGCCAGGGACGACGCCGACAACTGCGCGTAGTCGTCGGCGTCTGACGCCACGGCGGCGATACGCGCGGCCAGACTGCGGGCGTCGCCCTGGGCGACCGCGACGACACCGTCGTTGCCCTGCACAAGCGGCAGCCACGGCAGCTCGTACATGAACACCGGCAGCCCGCGGGACTGGGCTTCGGCAATCGTCAGCTGGTATCCCTCGATGATGCTGGTCGACACGAAGGCATCCGATCGGTCGATCGCGGCGATCAGCGCGGACCCGTGCAAAGGACCGACCGCACGCACCTCGGCTCCGACGCCGCGGCGGCGTGCCTCGGCGTTGAGCGTGCGGGCCGTGAAATCCCCCCAGTCCGGGCCGATGACGGTGAGGCGGTAATCCACCCCGATCCGCTTCAGCTCCACGCCGACGTCGACGAGTTGGCGCACCTGCTTCGTGCGCTGCTCGAGACGCCCCCACCACACCAGCTCGAGCCGCCCGCGCGGCGGTTGCGGCGACGGCGGATGCGCGACGCTGTCGGTGAGAAGCGGCGACGGCGGGTTCGGCGCCCACGAGACGTGCTCGATTCCGCGCAGCCGGAAGTACGCGACGTCCAGCGGCGAGAGCGTCACGAGGTGTGCGAGCGTGCCGGCGCATTCCTCGATGAGGCTCAGACGGTCGGTGCCGTCGTAGATCGGCCGGGCGACGAAGTTGTGCAGCCAGCCGATCGTCGCCACGCCTTCCGCGCGCGCCATCAGCGCGAACTCCGGCCAGTACTGCGTGTACAGCACCTGGTGGTCGATGATCACGTCGACCTCGTGGTTCCGGCAGATCCCCGCCCACTCCTTCAGGCGCTCCGCGAGCGAGCGCCCCGTCATCTCCACGAAGGTCGTGCCCGCCGGGATCGCCCGCTTCTCGCTGCCCCCGCTGCGTGCCACGATCGTCACGCGATACCCCGCCTCGCGCAGATAGCGTGCTTGTGCGCTGAGCACGGCGGAGACGCCTCCCGTGCGCAGCGTCGATGTCGCCAGCAAGACACTGCGGACAGGGCGATCGCTGCGCGGCATCCACGGCGTGTGGCGCCGCAGCGTGCTGAGCGTCTGCGGATAGAACGTCGCGGCGGCGTGAACGATATCGTGCGCCGAAGCGAGTGTGTGCAGGTGGGCCAGTGCCGCATCGAGAACGGGTCCGTCGGCCTGCTGCGTCAGCTGATAGACGACGTAGCCGAGGATCGACGCGCGCACCGAGGCGTACGACCGGCGGATGGGCTCCCCATCCGCCGCCGCCGAGGCGATCGTCTCGACGGCGGCGGCGATCGCGTCCACCGACACCACGGCCGAGGCGTAGAACTCGGCGCGCTCCACCGTGTCGACACGGTGCCCGCTGCCGCCGCGACCGAAGTGATAGCGGTAGAGCCGCTCCGGTGCCGACACGTACGACCGTGCCAGCGCTGCCGCGAGGAACAGCAGCGGAAGATCATTGACCCGTGCGAGCGCCAGATCGTCCGGCACCAGCGCGTACGCCTCCCGCAGGAGGCTCGTCCGGTACAGGTGCCGCCAGAGCTGACCCTGCGCGCGGCCCCCCTCGGGGAACAGTCCGGTGAGCACGTCGATGCCGTCGCGCCGGTCGTGGGCCGGCTGCAGACGGCGCTCATACGTGCCGCCGGTGCGGCCGTCGCGTTCGACGACGTCGACGCCGAACCCGACGATGTCGGCGCCCGACTCCTGGGCCAGCCCTCCGACGACCTCCGCTGCGCGCGGGGCCAGCTCATCGTCGCCGTCGAGGAACAGCACGTACTCCCCGCGTGCGGCGAGGATGCCGGTGCGCCGGGCCTGAAACGCCGTGCGGTTGTCGTCGTGGCGCACGAGGCGCACCCGCGGGTCACCGAGCGCGACCTGCTCGATGATCCCCGCGGTGGCATCCGTCGAGGCGTCGTCGACGCAGACGATCTCGACGTCGGCGAGCGTCTGCGCGGTGGCGCTCGCCAGCGCGGCGCGGATCGACGCCGCGTCGTCGAAGACCGGCACGACGATGGAGACAAGAGGAACCGGCGACATCGCCGTCGACTTTATCCCGTCGGGAGGGCCTGTCTCCTGCCGATACGCTGGAGAGGTGAAGATCGCGATCGCCGGAACCGGGTACGTGGGGCTTTCGAACGCGGTGATTCTCGCACAGCACCATGAGGTCGTCGCCGTCGACATCGACGAGCACAAGGTCGCCCTGCTGGCGCGCCGGCAGTCGCCGATCGTCGATGCCGAACTCGAGGAGTACCTCGCCACCCGAGAGCTCGATCTCACCGCCACGCTCGATGCGGAAGACGCCTACCGTGATGCCGAGATCGTCGTCGTCGCCACGCCCACCAATTACGACGAGGTCACGAACAACTTCGACACCTCCTCCGTCGAAGCGGTCGTCGCGGACGTCGCCGCGGTGAACCCGGCTGCGACCATCGTCGTGAAATCGACGGTGCCGGTGGGGTTCACGGCGCGGGTCGCAGCCGAGCACCCGGCATCCACCATCATCTTCTCGCCGGAGTTCCTGCGCGAGGGGCGCGCGCTCTACGACAACCTCCACCCGTCGCGCATCGTCGTCGGCGATCGCGGCGAGGCGGGCCAGCTCTTCGCGCGTCTGATGCTCGAGGGCGCGATCGACACCGATGTGCCGGTGCTGCTCACAGACTCGACCGAGGCTGAGGCGATCAAGCTGTTCGCCAACACCTACCTCGCCCTGCGCGTCGCATACTTCAACGAACTCGACACCTATGCCGCCGTGCACGGCCTCGACACCAAACAGATCATCGAGGGCGTCGGGCTCGACCCGCGCATCGGGTCGCACTACAACAACCCCTCCTTCGGCTACGGCGGCTACTGCTTGCCGAAGGACACGAAGCAGCTCCTCGCGAACTACTCCGAGGTGCCGCAGAACCTCATCGCCGCGATCGTCGACGCCAACCGCACGCGCAAGGACTTCGTCGCCTCCGACATCCTCGCCCGGGAGCCCCGCACCGTGGGCGTCTACCGATTGATCATGAAGTCCGGCTCCGACAACTTCCGCGCCTCATCGATCCAGGGGATCATGAAGCGCATCAAGGCGAAGGGCGTCGACGTCCTCGTCTACGAGCCGACCCTCGACGACGACGAGTTCTACCACTCCGAGGTCGTCCGCGACCTCGATGATTTCCTGACGCGCAGCGACGTCATCATCACGAACCGCATGGCCGACGCGCTCTCGGGCGTCGCCGACAAGGTGTACACCCGCGATATCTATGGCAGCGACTGACCCGAGCCCGGACGTTCGCGATCGCGGGCGCCGCACCACGAAGGGGAGACCTCCGCACATGCGACGCCGCACTGCTCTCATCACCGCGCTCTGCGCTCTGGTCGCCCTCGTCGGCGTGACGGCGGCGATCGTGTGGGGTGCCGCGACGCACCCCGACGCGAAGCCCACGGTCAGCGCCTCGCCGTCGCCCTCGCCGACGGCGACGGCTGTCGCGCTGCCGCAGGTGGCCGCGGTCGAGGGTGCCGTCGCTGACTGGCAGCTCGCGCCCCGCACGGCGGTCGCCGAGGTCGGCCCCGAAGTCGGGGATGCGGCGGACGGCAAGATCGCGCTCGTCGTCGACGCCCCCACCGTCGACGCCCCGATCCGCGTCGCTCAGATCACCGCCCCGGTCGTCGATGGCACGACCTACGACGTCTCCGCACGGGTGCGCCTTCTCGCCGAGAAGCCCACGGCGGTCGACGCTGCACTCGAGGTCGGCGCAACTGCGATCGCTCTTCCCGCGCTGGATGCCTCGTGGACCGAGATCACCGGCACGGTGACCGTCTCGGGCACGTCCGAGCTGTCCATCGCCCTCCGGGTGGATGCGCCGGTCACCGGTCTCGCGATCGACGACATCGTCGTGGCGGAGAAGAAGGGCGCCAACGTCGTGCCCAACGCGTCGTTCGAGAACGTCACCTTCGCGCATCGCGTCGTCAACACGTCACTCCTGATGCGCACGGAGACGGCCTTGCTCTCGGTGGTGCTCACGCCGGGCGAGGCGACGTGGACGATCACCCGTGGCGACGGGACGTCGGGGTCGGATCCGGTCGTGTCCGACGGCTCGGTGACCTCCGACGGCTCGGTGGCGACGATTCCGGTGTCCGCACTCGGCCAGGGGTACTACATCCTCCACCTCGCCGACGCGGCGGGCGTCCTGACGACCGCGCCGTTCGCCATCGTCGACGGAGAGGTCTCCAACGCCGACGACCGGTTCGGGGTCAGCGTCCACGTGGAGAACGCGCTCTATGATGCGGCGGCGCGGTACACGCGCTCGGTCGGCGGCGCGGAGATCCGCAACGACGTGCTGTGGCGGCGGAACGAGAAGGTCGCGGGCCAGTATGACTGGGACCCGGTCTACGCCGACGGCTTCGACAAGATGCACCAGAACGGCATCAAGGTGCTCGGCATCGTGAACTACGGCAACAAGCTCTACAGCAACACCGACAAGGTGCCCGACAATCCGGAAGCGCTCGCGGCCTACGGCAGATACGCGGCGGCGATCGTGCAGCGCTTCGATCTCGTCGGCGTCGAGGTCTACAACGAGTTCAATCACGCGCGGTTCAATACGTCGAACTGCGGCACCGCCCCGGAATGCTACGTTCCGCTCCTCGAGGCGGTGCACACCAGCGTCAAAGCTGTCGATCCGGCGATGCCGATCGTCGCCGGGGCGACCGCCCTGTACGACGGTCCCTGGTTCGACGGTCTGTGGCAGGCCGGTGGCATGGCCTACACCGACGTCGTCAGCTACCACCCCTACCTGCTTACAGAGCAGCAGCTGGGCGAGACGATCGACCAGTCGTTCGAGAGCATGCGCACCCACGCCGGCGACGTGCGGCCCGTGTGGATCTCCGAACTGGGCAACCCGTCGGTTCCCGGGTGGAACACCGTCGCGGTGCAGGCATCCTCCGTTCTGAAGATGTACGCGGTGACCCTCGGGCACGGCGCGCAGAAGATGTTCTGGTACGACCTGGTCAATGACAGCGACGACCCCGCCAAGGCGATGGAGAGCAACGCCGGGCTCTTCTACTTCCCCACCGACGGGGTCGCCGCGCTCACACCGAAGCCGTCGGGATTCGTCTACGCGATGATGACGCGAGCGCTGTCCGGTCGCGCCGCGCAGCCGCTCACCGCCCCGATCGCCGAGGGGGCGATGTCGTTCGACTTCGGCACCGGGGTGAACAAGAGGACCGTGGCGTTCTCGACCACCGGCGCCCCGATCGAGGCCAGCGTCGCGTCGTCGCGGCCACTCGACGTGCTCACCCTCGACGGCGCCGTCACGACCGTCTCGCCCGTGCGCGGACAGGTCAGCGTGACGGTCCCCGTCGACGGTGTGATCATCTCCGAGCACCGCGAGGGTGACGCGCACTGACGCCGAAGCCTCCCAGGTTGCCGACATTAGGATCGAATGATGCAACACGAGACCCGGCGCGCGGCGCGCGAAGCGGCCGCGCGCGAGGCCGCCGTGCAGGATGCGCCGACCGCGCCGCGCGAACGCCGAGGCAACCGCAAGCGCACGGTGGGCATCGTGGTGGCCAGTGTCGCCATCGTGCTGATCGCCGCCGCCGCGTGGGTCGCCTTCCGTGCACTCACGGTCAAGGGCGAGCTCGAGGCTGCGCAGAGACTTCTCTCCGACTCGAGCACCGACATGACGATGCAGGAACGGGTCACCCGAATGGGGGAGCACGCGCACAACGCGGCGTCGGCGGCCGGCGACCCGATCTGGCGGGTCGCCGAGTACATTCCCGCAGCCGGTGACAATCTGCGCGCGGTCCGTGTGTCCAGCGAGGCTCTCGACGTCGTCGCAAACGAGGTCGGCGCGCCGGCGTTCGCCGCGATGGACGCGAACGGCGACGGCTCGCCGTTCACCAGGCTTCTTCCCGTTCTCGAGGCCGCGACCCCCGAGGTCACCGCGGTTGCCGCGTCGGTGGCAGACGCGGCATCCTCCGACTTTCTGATCGGGCCGGTGCGCTCGGGCATCGACCAGGTGAACACGGTCGTCGGCTCGGCCGCGCCGGCGCTGGAAGTGGCGCCGCTGCTGCTCGGCGCGGACGGGGCGAAAAACTACCTCCTCGCGTTCCAGAACAACGCCGAGTTCCTCGCGCTCGGGGGAAGCGCCGCCTCCCAGACCCTCGTCTCGGTGGACAACGGTCAGATCGGCATCGCGGGTCAGGCGAGCAGCGCCGACTTCGCCAACGGTGTCGCCGTCGACGTGCCGGTCGATCAGAGTGCGCTCGACCTCTACTCCTGGTACCTCGTCGACCACGTCAACACCACGATGAGCCGTCCCGACTTCCCGACCGCCGCGACGCTGTTGAAGGCGTTCTGGGAGAGGGACATCAGCCCTGGCCCGGTCGACGGGGTCATCGCGATCGATCCGATCGCTCTCGGCCGCGTGCTCGAGGCCACCGGCCCGATCACCGTCGGCGATGTGGAGATCACCTCGAAGAATGCCGTCTCGGTGCTGCTCAAAGACGTCTACACCTGGTGGGACCCGTACGCCAGCAAAGCGGAAGCGCGCGCCTCGGACGCGTTCTTCGCGAGTGTCGCGACGGCCGTCTTCGATCGGGTCGCCGCGGGCGACTTCGATCTGAAGGACATGCTGTGGGCCGTCAACGAGAGCATCGAGAACGGTGACCTCATGATGTGGATGCAAGACCCTCAGGCGGCCTCGCTGCTCGAGGGCCAGCGCGTCGCCGGCGTGCTGCCGCGAGACAACGCCGACGCGACCACCGTCGGGGTGTTCTTCCGTGACGCATCGGCCTCGAAGATCGACTACTACATGAAGTCCGACGTCGATCTGAACCGCACGTGCACCGACGGCGAGTCCACCTTCACGGTGACGACGAATCTGCATCTCGACATCTCCCAGGACGACGCCGACGACCTGCCCCGTTACGTGCAGAGTGCCGTCTGGAGGTCCGAGCAGTTCCGCACGGAGGTGTTCGTCTACGGCCCTCCCGGCACGACCTTCGCCGGGTTCACTGCGGATGGGCGAGACATCGTCCCCCTGCGCACCGACATCACCGATCTCGGCCGGCCGGTGGCCGCGTTTCAGCTCACCCAGCATCCCGGCGAAAGCGGTGCGGTGACCGCGACCTTCACCGGTGCGGGCGATTTCGCACCGCTCGAACTGCGTTCGACGCCGATGGTCCACCCAGTGAAGGTGACGATCGACGACGGCTGCTCCTGAGCGGCTCTGTCAGGGAATCTGTGAGTCTGTCCTAAACTGGGCGCCGGGGCGGATGGCCTCGCGTACCGGATTCTGTCGGGAGCACAGCAGAGTGATGTTGCGAAGAGCCAGCGCAGGGGTACGCGCGTCTTCGAGCTTCGTCCCCGCGCGACGCTCGTCTCGCGACTGGCCGACCCGCTACGCGCGGTGGCTGGCATACAGCGACTTCGCCGTCCTCGTGGTCATCTTCGGCACGTTCTGGATTCTCGCGCGCACGCTCGAGTTCGAACGTGTCTCGTGGCCCGACGGTCCCGACCTGCCGTATTGGGTCGTGATCATCGCGATGGAGGTGCTGTGGTTCATCGCACTCGCCGCCTTCGACACGAGAGAGCGTCACATCGTCGGCAACGGCCCGCTCGAGTACGCGCGCATCGCCAACGCGGGCGTCGCTCTTTTCGCCCTGCTCGTCTCGCTCGCCTTCTTCCTGCGGATCGAGGTGTCACGGTCGCTTCTGCTCGTGGTCGTTCCCCTCGGCACCATCGCGCTGATCCTCTCGCGATGGATCTGGCGGCAGTGGTTGCGCGCACAGCAGCGCGCACGGAAATACGTCTACCGCGCCGTCGTGCTCGGTGAGCCGCGCAAGGCGGCGCACATCATCAATTCCATCCGGCGCACCTCGGGCACAGGGTTCGAGATCGTCGGTGTGGTCACCCAGGGCGACGGCATCACCGCGGTGGAGGGCGTGCCGGTCGTCGGCGGCTTCGCCGGCGCAGCGTCGGCGCTGGATGCCGTCGATGCCGACACCCTCATCGTCGCCGGTTCCGACGAGGTGGATCCGGGCATCATGCGTCGGCTGGGTTGGGCGATCGCCGACCGCGACGCGAACCTCGTCGTCGCGCCGCAGTTGACCGACGTGGCCGGCCCGCGCATCCACTCCCGACCCGCCGCCGGGCTTCCTCTCGTCCACGTCGAGTACCCGACCCTCAACGGTTATCGCGGGTTCGTCAAGCGCTCGTTCGACATCGCGGCCGCCGCCGTGATCCTGGTGGTCGCGTTGCCGGTCATGATCCTCACCGCCGCCGCCATCCGGATCGAGGGCCGCGGGCCCATCATCTACAGCCAGACCCGCATCGGGCGCGGCGGCAAGCCGTTCGCGATGCTGAAGCTCCGCTCGATGGTTCCCGAGGCGGATGATCAGTTGGCGAGCCTGCTCGATCTGCAGGGGACGAGCACCCGTCCGCTGCACAAGGTCGTCGACGATCCCCGGATCACTCGAGTCGGCCGGTTCATCCGCAAGCACTCCATCGACGAGCTCCCACAACTGTTCAACGTCATCGCGGGCACGATGAGCCTGGTCGGCCCCAGGCCGCAGCGCGCCGCGGAGGTGGCGTTCTACGATGACGCCGCCGAGCGCCGGCTGCTGGTCAAGCCCGGAATGAGCGGCCTCTGGCAGGTCGGCGGACGGTCGCGACTGGATTGGGAAGATGCCCTGCGCCTCGACCTGTACTACGTGGAGAACTGGTCGTTCATGCAAGACCTGCAGATCCTGTTCCGCACCGTGCGTGCCGTGGCTGCGCCCGGCGAGGGTGCCCGGTAGGGCCGGGGCGACGCTCAAGATCGTCCAAAGAGCGCCCGGGCCGACCGGGGTCTGCTCGCCTCGGGCGGGCTGACGCGACCCTGTTCCTCAGGGGTCGCTCAGGAACTCCACAAGTGCATGGATCGCACGTGTCACTGATGGGATGTTGCTATAGGCTCGTGAAGAGTGTCCTCCTGGGGGAGGGCGCGAACCAACTCTCCTGGCAGAGAGTCACGCCGGCTCTCCTGTGGGAGGGTCGTTTCCGTCGCATCCCGAACACTGCGGCGGCACCTTCTCGGGAGAGTACGTTATGCGCGCGCGCACGCCTGCACGGAACGGAGGCTCGTCGCGTCTTCGCGCGACGACGACTTCCAGAACCGTGCCGTTGAGCCGGCGCACGTACAACATCTTCGTCGGTGTCCTGTGTACTTCCTCGGGAGGTTGTGAACGGGTGAGGTAGGCGAAGACCTCCGGGCAGGATGTGGGTTACCACACTCGCATCCTGACCACGGAGGTCTTCGTGTCTCACGCTA
>NZ_JAJJIB010000025.1:0-16831 GCF_020905435.1 Microbacterium sp. F2E
TCGTCACTCAGGACCAGATCAGCTTTCGGACGCCCAACTCGTGCCATACCCCATTCTAAGAGATAGACAACGAATTACTGGCGTACGACACTAGCTCGCGCACCAGCCCGGACGATTCCCGTCCGGGCTCGGCCCGTGCGGGTTTGAGCCCGGACCATCGTGCTACTCGCGTGCCGTCCCTTGAGTCTTGAGGTACTCGTACAGCATCGCCGGGAGCGCCTTCCCTAGCTCCGCGAAGAGGCCGCTGTCGTTGAACAGGTCGTCGATAAAGGCTGGGGTCTCGTCACGCACCCCGAGAAGGGCCTTTTGGAACGCCTTCGGTAGCGCCGGGGATTCGGCGAACTGCTGCGGCGAGTTCACCGCGGCCTGGTTCGCGAGATCGACGTCCAACGCGAGCTTGCCGACGATGTGGTTCATCTGCAGGTCGATGACGCCGAGTCCGTACTTGTCGCCGAGGCGTTCGTTGAGCTTCTGGATGATCTCTTCAAGCGCGCTGCGATGCTTCTCGTGGATCGCGCCCGATCCGATCGCGGTGATCGGATCCAGCCCCGGACCCTGCTCGAGGTTCAGCTTCACTGACTCGCCTGCACTGATCTTGTAGCCGACGAGGGTGACATCCGAGATGTCGACGGGTTCGAGAATCGTCGCGGTGGACAACTGCGGAAGGATGCGGCGGAAGAAGTAGTGCCGGCGGGGCAGGTCGGTGTCTTCGAGGTTGCGGGCCTGGGAGATGAAGTCGTAGAACTTCACGAAGTTGGCCACATCGGCCTTGAACAAGCGCAACTCATCCTGCTCGACCTTGTCGTCATCCAGCACCGCGGCGACCCACCGCTTCTGGAACCGGTCCACCGCCGGCGCGGTCGCCGCCGACACCTTCGAGTTCGCATTCACCCCACCGACGAGTGCGGCATCGAACGCCTGCTCGACCTCCGACATGTCGTAGATCCCCGCCGAGTCGAGCTTGACCACGAGGTCGTAGATCAGGTTCGGGTCGGTCGTCGCGGTGAGCGTCGCCTTCCGGTAGTAGGGCAGGAACGCATCCAGCACCTCCTGCGGGTCGTTGACGAAATCGAGGACGAAGGTCTTGTCTTTGCCTGGATACGTCCGGTTCAACCGCGACAGAGTCTGCACGGCCTGGACGCCGCCGAGCTTCTTGTCGACGTACATCGCAACGAGTCGGGGCTGGTCGAACCCGGTCTGGAACTTCTCCGCCACGATCATCACGTTGAACGTCGCAGGCTTGAATGCCTCCGCGAGATCCGACGGCACCCCCGGGTTCTGGGTGCGCTCCGTCAGACCTTCACCGACATCGTCCGGGTCCTCGACCGTGCCCGAGAACGCGACCAGGGATCGCACACCCTGCACTCCTGAGTCGGCGATGTACTTATCGAGGTACTTCTTCCACCGCACGGCCTCGACCCGTGAGCCTGTGACCACCATCGCTTTCGCCTTGCCGTCCAACAGCGGCTGCACGAAGGTGCGGAAGTGGTCGACGACGATCTTCGCCTTCTGGCTGATGTTCGTCGGATGCAGTCGCACGTACTGCACGAGCGCCTTGACCGCCGTCGACTCGTCGACTTCACCGCCATCGTCGTAGTCGGAGTCGGGATGCTGCAGCTTCCACGCCACTTTGTACGGGGTGTAGTTCTGCAAGACGTCGAGGATGAAGCCCTCCTCGATCGCCTGTTGCATCGAGTACAGGTCGAATGGCTCCGGCGTCGCGTCCGGACCCGCATCCTCCGGGACGCGCCCGAACAGCTCGAGGGTCTTTGCCTTGGGGGTCGCGGTGAACGCGAAGTAGGAGATGTTGGGAGCAGCTGCGGTGACCTCCATCGCCCACTGCAGGTACGCCTCCGAGTTGATCGGGGCGCCTTCCGCGACGGCGGCCTGCTCGTCCGGTGAGAGCACCTTGGTCAGCGCGCCGGCGGTCGACCCGGTCTGAGATGAGTGGGCCTCGTCCGCGATCACCGCGAACCGGCGCCCCTGCAACTCCGGCAGGGTCTGGATCGCGGTGATGAGCGCCTCGAAGGACTGAATCGTCACGATCACGATGTTCTTGCCGCCGGTCAACGCTGCGGCGAGCTGCTTCGACTTCGACTCGCCCGCATCCTTCGTGATCGACTGCACCACGCCGGCCTGCTTCTCGAACTGGCCAATGGCATCCTGCAACTGCTTATCCAGCACCGTCCGGTCGGTGACCACCACGACCGTGTCGAACACCCGTGCGTTGTGGTCGTCGTGGAGCTGGGAGAGACGGTGCGCGAGCCACGAGATCGAGTTCGTCTTTCCCGATCCCGCCGAGTGCTGCACCAGGTACCGGCTGCCCGCACCCTCAGCCCGCGCCGCCTCGACGAGCCGCGTCACGGCGCGCCACTGGTGGTACCGGGGAAACAGCACCTTCTCCGACTTCGTCCTCTTGCCCGTGTCGGGGTCGACGTCGACCTCGACCTGCAGGTGCACGAACGACGCCAGCAGCTGCAACCAGGTGTCGCGCTGCAGGATCTCTTCCCAGAAGTAGGAGGATGCGGAACCGTCCGGGTTGGGAGGGTTCCCGGCGCCCTCGTCTGCGCCTTTGTTGAAGGGCAGGAACCGCGTGGCGGCTCCGGCGAGGCGCGTCGTCATCCGCACTTCGGAGTTCGACACCACGAAATGCACCAGCGAGCGCTTCGCGAAACCGAACAACGGCTCGCCCGCCGGCGACCGGTCGAACCGGTACTGGTCCACCGCGTTGCCTATCGCCTGCGTGAAGTCCGTCTTCAACTCGACGGTCGCGACCGGGATGCCGTTGACGAACAGCACCAGATCCAACGCCTTGTTCAGGTGCTTCGCCGAGTAATGCACCTGACGCATCACCCGCACCCGCATCTTCGCGTAGGTGTCGAGCGTTTCGGGGTTGTTGGTCGTCGCCGGCCGGAACTGCGCCAGACGGAACTTCACCGCACCACCCTGCTGCGGCACCATCGCGAACCCCTCGTGCAGGATCCGAATCGTCCCACCGTTCTTCAACGGGTCGTTGTCAAGCGACTTCGCCAGACGACTCAGAATGCCGCGACCCGCAGCCTCACGCTGCGTCTCGGTATCGGCGGGCCGGACCACCTTCGCGAACTCGGTCGGCTGCGAATCCTCCAACCAGCCGAGCACATCCTCGGGGAACAACGCGAGCTCACGGTCATACCCGGCATCGGTCGGCGAGTACAACCATCCGGTCGCTGCCAGATGCTCGGCGATCTCGTTCTCCAGCACCGACTCCAGATGCGCCCCCGCAACACCGCTCACGCCGCCACCCCCACATCGATCTTGCCTGTCACCGCAGCCGAAATCAGCGCGGCGCGACGCTCCCGCGCGAGCCTGACGGAATGTTCTGCAATACCGACCGCCTCATCGATCTTCTCGAGTCGCAGGTCGAGTTCTGTCACAAGCCTCAGCTGCGCGTTCACACTGCAGGAGGGCAATGGCAGGTTCCCGACCAACGTCTTGTTTGTCGACGCAAGATTCGTTGTCTGCACGGCGGTGGTCTCGAAGTACCGGCGCGAAGGGCTCGCGTCCAGCCACCGCATCAAGAATCGCGCGTCGAGACGGGGCCCGACTCTGACAGCGAACACATGGTTCTGGTGAAGCATGGGATCGAGCTCGCCTGACCACAGTGCCCCACGGCCGAGCTTGTCGCGGTCGCCGCCTTCGGTCATCAAGACATCACCAGGCCTCAGCATCGACTGGCGAGCTTTGGCTTCAGGCAAGCGGATGCTCTTGATCTCGTTCAAGTCGACCCAGCCGACCTGAACATTGGCTACCCGGAGGTACGGCCACTCCGGATCCACGGGGTCACCGTCGCCACCAAGAGTCACCCCCGTCTGGATCGAAGCACGGTACTTCAACCGCGTCGGGTTCTCGATGAGGCCCTCGAACGCATTGTCGATTGAAGCGGCTCGGCGTTCGGTGAGGAGGGTGATGAGTTCCTCGTTCTTCGCGATGAACGCGTCGATCTGCGCCGTCTCCCGATCCAGATAGTCCGCAATCGCCCGCTGCTCAGGCACGGACGGAAGTGCAATGGGAGCGGCCTTGATCGCAGTCGAGGTCATGCTCGGAAGCGCGGTGTCAGTCGCCCACGCGCCGAACGGCAGGGTCGTCGCCCAGTAGTAGGCAAAACGAGGAAGAAGTCTGGACCGGTCGATCACGCTATAGAACATCGTGTCGACCGTCCAGAACCTGCCGTCGACATAGAGCGGGCGATCCACCGTGCCCTTCCTTCCGAAGAGCACTGATTCACCGTCGAATAGGTAGCGCGATGCTCGACGGAATTCGCCACCTGATCCGTAGACCGGGTACCCACCCTCTTCGACCTCCACGCTGCTGTAATCCGCACCGTTTCCTATGCGCGCGAGACGTCCGAAGGTTGTCTTGCTCCAGCGGTCCGCGGGGTGGGCTGTCATCGCTCGACCTCGACGAGCATTGCGCGGAGTTGGCCCATGACGGCGTCGAGGTCGCGGTCGATCTCTTCGAGCGGGCGGGGCGGGACGTACCGGTAGAAGTGGCGGGTGAAGGGGATCTCGGCGCCTTCCTTGGTCTTGGAGTGGTCGACCCACGCGTCGGGTGCGTACGGGAGGACTTCGCGGGCGACGTAGGCGTCGACATCCTCGCCCCACGGCACGTTCTCGGTGTCGCGGAGTGACGCATCCGCCTCCGGGTTGCCCTTCGCGTCGGTGCAGGTGTCGGCGGTGTCGTCCTGTTCACCGAGTTCAGTCGTCACGGTCTTCAGCAGAGGGGCGGGGAGGGTGAGGCCTTCGGCTTTCGCGGCATCCTTCAGCGCCCTCTGGAACTCGGCGCGGTTCTTCCAGACGGTGTCGGTGCCGAGCCTTTCGAGGGTGGCGCGGAGGGCGGCAGCATCCGTCTCGTTCAGCTTCTGGATGGCCCTGGCTTCGAACACGGCGTCGATGCGTTCGGCGGTGGCCTGCCAATTGAGTTTGAGGGGACGCTCCACGGTGATCGTGCGGTACAGGAAGTCCTCATTGCGGAAGATCTTCGACTGTTCGTCGTCCTTGAATCCGGCGTACAGCCCGACGATAGTCTCGATGTCCTTCGCGGAGAGTTCGTTGCGCTTGGAGCCGAGGCCCTTGCGGAGCTTGGTGAACATCTCACGGCCGTCGATGAGCTGCACCCGACCCTTGCGGGTGTCGTCTTTGCGATTGGTGAGCACCCAGATGTAGGTGGAGATGCCGGTGTTGTAGAACATGTCCTTCGGTAGCCCGATGATCGCCTCGACGAGGTCGTTGTCGAGTAGCCACTTGCGAATGTTCGACTCGCCTCCGCCGGCGCCGCCGGAGAACAGGGGTGACCCGTTGAGGACGATCCCCATGCGGGAGCCGCCGTCTTCGGGTTTGCGCATTTTCGACACGAGGTGCAGCAGGAACAGCATGGCGCCGTCGCTGACCGCAGGGGCACCGGGCCCGAACCGGCCGTTGAAGCCGAGCTTGGTGTGCTCGTCGTCGACGACGGCGCGCTGGTCCTTCCAGTCGACCCCGAACGGAGGGTTGGACAGGCCGTAGTCGAACTTCTTGTCGTCGAAGGCGTCTTCGGTGAGGGTGTCGCCGAGGGCGATGTTGTCGACATCCTGCCCCTTGATGACCATGTCGGCCTTGCAGATCGCGTACGAGGCGTCGTTGTAGTCCTGCCCGTACAGGCTCAGCTGGATGCCCGGGTTCAGGGTACGGAGGTACTCGTCGGCGACGGAGAGCATGCCGCCGGTGCCGGCAGTGGGGTCGTAGATCGACCGCACCACTCCCGACTTCGAGAGGGCGTCGTCGTCGAGCGCGAACAGCAGCTCGACCATGAGCTTGATGACTTCGCGCGGGGTGTAGTGGTCGCCGGCGGTCTCGTTCGACTTCTCGTTCGCGAACCGGATCAGCTCCTCGAACACGAGACCCATCTGTATGTTGCTGACCGTGCGCGGATGGAAGTCGGCCTGCGCGAACTTCTCGGTCACTGCGAACAGCTTGTTCTTCTCCGCCAGCTTATTCAGCGTCTTGTCGAACTCGAACCGCTCGAAGATATCCCGCACGCTCGGGGAGAACCCCGCGAGGTACGCACCGATGTTCGCGCGAAGATCCTGCGGGTCGGCGACGAGCTTGGCGAAGTCGAACGGCGACGTGTTGTAGAACTGGTGGCCCGAGGCTTCCTGGAGCTTGATCGCCTGCAGCATCTCGGGGAGCGAGTCGATGCCCTTCGCGGCCTCGAGCACGGCTGGCTTCGTGTCGGCGAGGACTGCGTCGAGGCGGCGGAGCACCGTGAAAGGCAGGACGACCGACCCGTACTCGGAGGGCTTGAACGGGCCGCGGAGGGACTCCGCGATGTTCCAGATGAAGGCGACGTGATTCACCACAGGTGGGCACTCCTGCTGTAGAGCGAGCGAACAGGCGGCAGGGACGCCACCAACACTCCCATCCTCGCCCATCTTGCGAGAAAGACGGAGGCTCGGTCGCCGGGGATGGCCTTGTCGCCGGCGTGGGAGGAAGGTGCGCCCGCCGCGAAAGCCTTCGATTACTACCTGTAGGTTCCCGGTCAAGGTGGCGGAGAACTCGGGGATTCCACGCTAATTGGCAGCAGTTTCGTCAGCAGGATTCCGCGCGAAATGGCAGATCCCTACATAAGAGTAGGAAGTCCACTTAGACTTGACGTCCGCCGCCGCCGTCCGATCGCCCGCGCGATCATCCTCCCGTGCTGGGGATGAACGCGCGGTTCATGACTGGTATCCGAGGACCGTGGTCATGCCGGTCTCGGCGTGGTAGATGTTGTGACAGTGCGCGACCCACTGGCCGGGGTTGTCGGCGTCGAAGTCGACTGTCAGGGTCTGGCCCGGGAGGATGATGGAGGTGTCCTTCCGGGGGCCGCCGTTCGCGTGCTGGTAGGTGTGGCCGTGCAGGTGGAACGGATGCCACATCTCGGTGTCATTGCGGATCCGCAACTGCACCCGCTCCCCACTACTGATCGCGTGCGCGTCCCGCAACGGGTCGTTCATGTCGAACCGGCGCCCATTGATCCCCCAGTCGTACGCCTCCATCCCCCCGGTCAGCGCGAGGTGCACGACCCGGTCGGGGGATGCCTGGTGCAGGGTGACGGAGGCGGTCGCGCTCAGCCCGGCAGCGGTGCCAACCCTGCCGGTGCCGAGCTCGGCGACGGGGACGTCGCTGGCCGGAGCCGTGCCAGCGGCGGTGCGAACGAGCGCGAACGCGCGATCCTGCTTGCCTTCCGCGTCGGCGACGACAGGGAACACCCCATCGTCCAGGGTGACCTGCAGGTCGTAGCGTTCGCCCATCCCGATCAGGACACTGTCGACCTCGACAGGATCCACCGGGAACCCGTCGGTGTGGGTGATCGTCAGGGTGTGGCCGCCGATCGCGAACCGGAACGCGGTGTCGCTACCGGCGTTGATGACACGGATCCGCACCCGGGCACCAGGAGTGCCGGTGAATTGGGCGGGGTCGGCTTTGGATTTGCCGTTGATGAGGTAGTGCGGGTAGTAGACGTCGCCGGCGTCGCCGCCGAGCAGGTCGGAGGTGGCACCCATCAGCAGGTTCCCCATCCGCATGAACATGTCGCCCATCCCGCCCATGTCTCCCATGCCCTTCGAGAGGTCGGTGAGGACCTGGTCCGGGGTGGCGGTGACGCCGTCGAGCCAGTCGTCGAGGATCAGCACCCATTCGTCGTCCCACGTCACCTTCTCGTCCGGGTCGTCGATGATGAGCGCACCGTAGAGGCCGTGGTCCAGTTGCGGGCCGACGTGGGGGTGGAACCAGTAGGTGCCCGGATGCGGGGTGACGAACTCGTATGCGAACTGTCCGCCCGGGGCGATGGGGGCTTGGGTGACCGGAGGGACCCCATCCATGTCGTTGCGGAGGGCGAGTCCGTGCCAGTGCACGGAGGTGTCCGCGTCGAGCTGGTTGCGGACGGTCGCTTTCAGCGTGTCGCCTGCGGTGAGCCGGATTACCGGGGCCGGGATACCTCCGAACGCCCAGGTGGCGGCGGCGGTACCGGCCAGGTCGAGCGTGGTGGGGGCGGCGGTGAGGTCGACGGTGGTGACTCGGCCGGTGCCGCCGCGGTTCTTCTCCGTGCCGGACACCGCTGCGCCGGTGGGTGTCACCCATTGCGGCGCAGGGGTGCAGGAGGCGAGCACGGCTGCCGCGACGGCGCCCAGTCCGAGTCCGAGCACACCTCGTCGGGTCAGCAGCATCGGGGAGGACGGTGTGGGAGAGAGCGGACGGTCAGGCATGTTCGGGCTCCTTCTGCATGGTCGTCGCAGCGGGCGCCTGGGCGGGCAGGCGGAGCCGCTTGAGGAGGAGGGCGTTGACGGCGACGATCACGGAGGAACCGGACATCGACAGGGCGGCGATCTCCGGGGACAGCATGATCCCGAACGCCGGGTAGAACACGCCGGCGGCGATGGGGAGGGCGGCGGCGTTGTATCCGATGGCCCAGCCCAGGTTCTGCCGCATCTTTCGCAGTGTGCCCTTGCCGATCTTGAGTGCGATCGCGACATCGAGCGGGTCCGAGCGCATCAGGACCACGTCGGCGGTCTCGATGGCGACGTCGGTGCCGGCGCCGATCGCGATGCCGAGGTCGGCCTGGGCGAGGGCGGGGGCGTCGTTGACGCCGTCGCCGACCATCGCGACCTTCTTGCCCGTCTTCTGCAGCTCGGCGACCTTCGCGGACTTGTCCTCGGGGAGCACATCCGCGATCACGGTGTCGATGCCGAGGAGAGCGGCGATCCGGTCGGCGGTGGGCTTGTTGTCCCCGGTGAGCATCGCGACCTCGACGCCCTGCTCGTGGAGAGCGTCGATCGCGGTCTTTGCGGTGTCCCGGGGCGCGTCGGCGAGACCGATGATCCCGGCGACTTGCCCGTCCACGGCGAACAGGATCGCGGTGCGGCCGGACCCAGCCAGGTCCTGCTGAGCGGCCTGCACCCCGCTGATGTCGATCCCCTCCCCGGTGAGAAGGCGCGGGTTGCCGAGGACGACCTGTCGACCGTCGACGGTGGCGATCGCGCCCTGCCCGGTGACGTTTCGGAACGCGGTCGCGGTGCGACGGGGGATGCCGCGGGCGTCGGCGTAATTCACGATCGCTTTCGCCAGAGGATGCTCGG
The DNA here is from genome assembly GCF_020905435.1 of Microbacterium sp. F2E. Classification (NCBI taxonomy): domain Bacteria; kingdom Bacillati; phylum Actinomycetota; class Actinomycetes; order Micrococcales; family Microbacteriaceae; genus Microbacterium; species Microbacterium sp. F2E. The sequence goes on from NZ_JAJJIB010000025.1 coordinate 9,134, forward strand.
ATTCCCGCTCCAACGCGACCGCGAGGGAGAGGGTCTCGAGGTCGTCGCCGCCGACGGGGATGTAGTCGGTGACCTCCGGCTCCCCCTTGGTGAGGGTGCCGGTCTTGTCGAACACGACCGTGTCGATGCGGGCGGCGGTTTCGATCCCGGCGGCGTTCTTGAACAACACACCGCGCTTGGCACCGAGCCCGGTGCCGACCATGATCGCGGTCGGCGTCGCCAATCCGAGGGCGTCGGGGCAGGTGATGACGACGACGGTGATGGCGAACAGGATCGCCATCGGCACCGCAGCGCCGGCGAGCAGCCACACCAGGAAGGTGAGGGTGCCGCCGATCAGGGCGACCAGGACCAGCCAGAACGCTGCCCGGTCAGCGAGGCGCTGCCCGGGGGCTTTGGAGTTCTGCGCCTCCTGCACGAGCTTCACGATCTGCGCCAACGCCGTGTCCGACCCGACTTTGGTGGCTGTGACGCGGAGGGTGCCGACGGTGTTCACGGTCGCTCCGATCACCTCCGACCCGGGCGCTTTGTCCACCGGCATGGACTCGCCGGTGACCATCGACTCGTCCACCTCGGACTCTCCGGATTCCACGACACCGTCGGTGGGGATCTTCGCCCCCGGCCGCACCAGCATCAGATCCCCCGGGACGACCTCGCTGGTGGGGATCTCGACCTCCTGCCCGTCACGGATCACGACCGCCTGCGAGGGCGCGAGCTCCAGCAGGGTGCGGATGGCGTCGTTCGCGCCGCCGCGGGCGCGCATCTCCACCCAATGCCCCAGCAGCACGAAGGTGGCAAGCACCGTGGCGGCTTCGTAGAACACTTCACCGCCGCCGGTGAGGGTGACCGCGAGGGAGTACAGCCAGCCGGCGCCGACTCCGACCGCGACGAGCACCATCATGTCGAGGGTCTTCGCGCGCAGCGCCCGGTAGGCGCCGTCGAAGAAGATCCACGCGGAGTAGAAGATCACCGGCAGCGACAGGATCAGCATGAACACGTCATCGCGCAGCCCGAACGGGGCCGGCACCTCGAATCCGATCACCTCCCGCCCGATCGGAGACCATAGGGTGATCGGGATCGACAGGATCAGCGCGACCAGGAACCGGTTGCGCATGTCGCGGATCATCGCGTCCATCGACATCCCGCCGTGGTGCCCACCGTGGCCCATCATCTCCTGCGCACTGTGACCCGACGCTGCACCATGATCGTGCCCACCCGCGGCCGCGGTGTGACCGGCGTGCTCGACGTGGTGACCGGCTTGCTCACCGTCATCCGCCGTCGCCGACGGGGCGTGCGTGTGGTCGTGGCCAGCGGCGTGATCGTGGACGGGGTCGTCGTGATAGCCCGCAGGACCCTCATGGCCCGCGTGGCTGGCGTGACCCGTGGCATCCGTGTGGCCCTCGTGCGCGTCGTGACTCGCGTGCGGTTCTTGTGCGCCCTCAGCTGCGGGGCCGTGGTGGGCGCTGTGGTCGTGCGCACCCTCGTCGTGCGGGACGTGCGCGGGGTCGCAGATATGGTCGGGGACGGACTGGCCGGCGCAGTGATACCCGCAGTCGATGACCCACTGCTGCAGGTGCGCTACCGAGGTGGTCTCGGGGTCGTAGGTGACGGTCGCGGTCTGCGAGACCGGGTTCGCGTCCACGGCGATCACCCCGGGTTGTCGGCCCAGGTGGGCTTCGGTGACGTTCTTGGAGGTCGCGCGGATCATGCCGCTGACCTGCAGGGTCACGGTTCTGGTGTCACTCATTTCGGTTCCTTCCCGATGGCGGGGTCGGTGGTGTCGGGGTGGGGCCAGTGCCAGTCGGCGACGGCGGGGATGTCGGTGCCGTGCTCACGGGTGTGGGCGCGGGCATGCAGGCGGGCGTCCTGCAGCTCCTGCCGCAGCTCCGCGTGGCGGGCGGCGAGGCCCGGGACGTGGTCGAGGACGTCGATCGCCAGCCGGTACCGGTCGAGGTCGTTGAGCATGACCATGTCGAACGGGGTCGTGGTGGTGCCGCGCTCCTGGAAGCCGTGCACGTGCAGGTTCTGGTGTCCGGCGCGGTTGTAGGTGAGTCGGTGGATCAGCCACGGGTAGCCGTGGTAGGCGAAGATCACCGGCTTGTCGGGGGTGAAGATCGCATCGAACTCCCGGTCCGGCAGCCCGTGCGGGTGCTGGTCCTCGGATTGCAGCCGGGTCAGGTCGACTACGTTCACCACCCGCACTCTCAGGTCGGGGACGTGCTCGCGCAGCAGCGCCGCCGCCGCGAGGGTCTCGAGGGTGGGGACGTCGCCGGCGGCGGCGAGCACCACATCCGGCTCGGTGCCTTCGGTTTCGGTGCCCGCCCACGGCAGGATGCCCAGCCCGCGGGTGCAGTGCTCGATCGCCTCGTCCATCGTGAGCCACTGCGGGGCGGGCTGCTTCCCGGCGACGACGACGTTGAGGTACCCGGTGGAGCGGAGGCAGTGGTCGTAGGTGGACAGCAGTGTGTTCGCGTCGAACGGGAGGTAGACGCGGACGATGTCGGGGCTCTTGTTCAGGGCGAGGTCGATGAACCCGGGGTCCTGGTGGGAGAACCCGTTGTGGTCCTGCCGCCAGACGTGGCTGGAGAGCAGGTAGTTGAAGCTCGGGATCGGGTCCCGCCACGACACCTCCCGGGCCGCTTCGAGCCATTTGGCGTGCTGGTTGAACATCGAGTCGACGATGTGGGTGAATGCCTCGTAGCAGTTGAACAGGCCGTGTCGGCCGGTCAGGACGTAGCCCTCGAGCCAGCCCTGGCACTGGTGCTCGCTGAGCACCTCCATCACCCGCCCGGTCGGGGCCAGGTGCTCGTCGACGGGCTCCACGGCCGCGTTCCACTGCTTGCCGGTGGCCTGGTAGACGGGTGGGGCGAGTCGGTTGGAGGCGGTCTCGTCCGGGCCGAAGATGCGGAAGTTGTCCGGGTTGTCCCGGATCACCCCCGCCAGCCAATCCCCCAATGTCCGGGTCGCTTCGCCGGTCGACGCCCCGCGCGCGGCGGGGTCGACGGGGTGGGCGTGCTCGCGGAAGTCCGGGAGCCGCAGCGGGACGGTGAGTTGTCCGCCGTTGCCGGCCGGGTTCGCGCTCATCCGCCGATCCCCGTCCGGGGCGATCGCGACCGTGGTCGGGCGTGGGGCGCCGATCACGTCGAACAGCTCGTGCGGGCGGTAGGACGCCAGCCAGTCCTCGAGGATCCGCAGGTGCTCGGGATTGTCGCGGACCTCGGCGAGCGGCACCTGGTGGGACCGCCAGGTGCCCTCCACGGGGAGCCCGTCGATCACCGGCGGGCAGGTCCAGCCTTTCGGGCTGCGCAGCACGATCGCCGGCCACGCCGGCCGGCCCTCCAGGGTGCCGGCCGCCGCGGCGGTCTTGATGTCCGCGATCCGGTCCAGCACCTCGTCCAGCACGCCGGCGAACCGGGCGTGGGACTCCCGCGGGTCCTCGCCGTCGAAGCCGACGGTGACCACGAACGGCTCGTGGCCGTAGCCGCGCAGCAGCGCGACCAGCTCGTCCTCGGGGATGCGGGACAGCACCGTCGGGTTGGCGATCTTGTACCCGTTCAGGTGCAGGATCGGCAGCACCACCCCGTCCGCGGCGGGGTTGAGGAACTTGTTGCCGTGCCACGCGGTCGCCAACGGCCCGGTCTCCGCCTCCCCGTCACCGATCACGCAGGCGACCAGCAGGTCGGGGTTGTCGAACGCGGCCCCGTAGGCGTGCACCAGGGAGTAGCCCAGCTCGCCGCCCTCGTTGATCGACCCCGGCGTCTCGGGTGACGCGTGCGAGGGGATCCCGCCGGGGAAGGAGAACTGCCGGAACAGCGCCCGCAGCCCCTCTTCGGTGCGGTCGATGCCCGGGTAGCGTTCGGTGTAGGTGCCGTCGAGGTAGGCGTTGGCGACCATGCCGGGTCCGCCGTGCCCGGGCCCGGTCACGTACAGGGTGTTCAGGTCGCGGTCGCGGATGGCGCGGTTCAGGTGGGCGTAGAGGAAGTTCAGGCCCGGGGTGGTGCCCCAATGGCCCAGCAGCCGCGGCTTGATGTCGTCCCGGCTGAGGCGGTGGCGCAGCAGCGGGTTACCCTGCAGGTAGATCTGGCCGATGCTCAGATAGTTCGCCGCCCGCCACCACGCATCCACCGCCGCCAACTGTTCGGCGGTGGCATCGGTGGTGCGGTGCGCCCACGCGGGGTGTGCCGGTGTGGGGGTCATGGTCGGTCTCCTTCCGATCCGCGGCCGCTCGGGTCGCGCCAGGTGCGAATGACGGGGGTCATGGTGTTGCCGCCGGGATGAGAACGGTGGCGGTGGTGTCGCGGATCCAGACCACGCCGCGGTCATCGACCAGGACGACCGCACCGTCCCCGGTGACCCCGAGGGCTTGGACGGTTCCCGTGGTGGTGCCGACGTTCTCCCAGCCGGTGCCGACTAGGCGTCGCAACGTCCCGTCGGTGTCCACTCCGACCACCCCACCGGTTGGGTCGGTCTCCACCAGGTACAGCACTGGCGCTTCCGGCGCCGGGGTGAAGGTGGCGCCACCGTCGGTGCTGTGCTGCAGCCCGTCCTGGGTGGCGGCGTACAGGGTGCCGTCGGTCGCGGCGGCCAGGTCGACGGCGGGCAGCTCGGCACCGTCCGCCCAACTCTGCCCGCCGTCGCTGCTGGTGCGCAGCAGCGGGCGGGAGGATCCGATCCCGTACAGGGTGCCGTCGCCGGTGACGGTGAGGACGTGGAAGTCCTCTTCCCCGGTGAACGCGACCGGTTCCCACGAGGCGCCGGCGTCGAGGCTGCGGATGATGCCGAGGTTGGGGGCGCCGAGCTCCGCCGGGGTGGACGGGCCGGGGTGCCCGGACGCGTAGAGGGTGTCACCGGTAGCGGTCAGTCCCATCGCGTCCAGGTCGATGCCACCGACCGGGCCGGTGACGGTGCCGTCCTCGCCCAGCGTGTACAGGCCGGTGTGGGTGCCCAGCAGCACGGTGCCGTCACCGGCGTCGACGATGCCGTGCACATGCCCGAACCCGGCCGCGGTGCTCGCGGGGGCATCGGGCTCCGCAGGGGTGGTGCTGCAGCCCGTGAGCAGCAGCGCGACGGTGACGGTGGCCGTGATCGCCAGTCTGCGGGTGGTGGGAGAGATCATGAACGGAGAGCCTTTCCGTGCGGGTACGCCGGATACCGGTGACCGCACAGGGGTCGAGGGTGGGGCCTCGGACGGGACCGGCATCGGGAGCGCGGGTCCGGTCCGAGGGGTACCGGGTCAGAGGCTGGCGAGGATGTCCTGCATCGTGGTGATCTCGGCGGTCTGCCCGTCGATGATCTGCTGCGCGAGGGCGGCCACGTCCGTGTTCTGCCCGTCGGTGAGCACCGACTGCGCCATCGTCACGGCGCCCTGATGGTGAGCGATCATGCCGTTCAGGAACAGGCGGGTCGCCTCGACCCCGGTCGCGGCATCCAAAGCGGCCATGTCGTCCTCCGACATCATCCCGCCGCCCATGTCCATGCCCTCCATCCCGGACATGGAGTCGTCGTACGGGACGCCCCACTCCTGAAGCCAGCCCTTCATGGTCTGGATCTCCGGGTCCTGTGCGGCCTTGATCTGCTCGGCGAGGGAGACGACCCGCTCGTCGATTCCGTCTTTCGCGAGGATCTGATCGGCCATCTCGATGGCCTGCTGGTGGTGCGGGATCATCATCGTCACGAACATCTCGTCCGCGGCGTTGAACGCGGCGGCGGACTGGGACGGGGCGGTGCTGGTCATCCCCCCGGAGCCGTGGTCCATGCCGGGCATGGTGCCGTCGGTGGGGGCGCAGCCAGCGAGCACGAGCACGGTGGCCAGGGCGCCAGCGGTCAGCGTGAGAGTACGAAAACGCATCAGGGGTGTCCTTGTCTATTCAGTCGGTGAGGGTCTGATTCAGTGCCCGGGAGGGCAGAGTGCAGCATCCCCGGCAAGGGTCGCCGGGGTTCAGGCGGAATCAGGTGCGACTGATGGACAGGACAAGCAGTGAAGGCGGGCGGGGATGCGGCAATCCGGCCAGCAGAGTCCGGGTATGGGAGCGCGAGCGGGCTACGGCGTATGCGAGAAGGGCACGGGACGTCGGGGCGAGCAGGACGATCACCGCGGCCAGCAGCGCCAGCACGCACATCATCATCAGCATCGAGTGATCCGGCATCCCCGCAGGGCTGCCGCACCCGTCCTGGCAATGCCCCCCAGCGCCCTCCGCCGCAGCTGCGGTCATCGGCGTATCGTCGGCGGCGGCTGGTGCGGAGCCGACCTGGCTGTGCGTGCTCATCGCGCTGGTCTCTGATGCCAGGGCGGGCTGGTGGGAACCGGTCAGGATGTGCATGGACAGCAGCCCGGTGATGATCGCCAGGGCGATCGGAGCGGCCAGCAGGAGCCGTCGCACCCCGGGGGTCAGACGCGCGTGCGAGCGAATCACGTTCACGACCGACCTCCTTCCCGTCCAGGGTAGCGGTGCCCTGCCTCCGCGACACCGTCAGAACACCACGCACGGAGCGGGTGCCCCCTACCACTCAGCATATACCTATCCGGGGTATCCAGGATGGGTATCGCTTCGGGGATGGCTACCCGCCCGGGGTATGCTGGGCGTGATCGAGGAAGGGGCGTCGACGGTGAACCAGGTGGTGGCGCGACGGCGGGCACTCGGGTCCCGGCGTGCCCTGTGGTTCTACCTGGCCGCGGTGACCGCGATCATCGCGGGGCTGCTTGCGATGCATTCACTGAGTCTGGAAGAGGGCCAGGCGGGCACTGTCGTGTCCACCTCCGCAGTCGTTGCGGCCCCCGATGCCGCCGCTGATGTCCTGGTCAGCGGGGTGGCGACCCCCTCGTGCGATGAGACGGTCTGCGGGACGTCTCATGCTTTCGCTGCCGTGACGTGTCTGCTCGCGTTGCTGACCCTGCTCATCCTGGTGCTCCCGGCCCGGGACGGGTGGATGTCGCTGCTGGCGTGGCTGCGATCCCTCCCGGGCAGGCCGGGCTCGTTCACGTCCGGGTCGCCTCTTCTGCGACCCTCCCTGATCGTGCTGTCGATCAGCCGCACCTGATCAGCACCCCGCCCGCGCCCGCCGCCTGAGCCGCCGCCGGCGCGTGATGTCGCCGACGGTCCACGATGTGCGGCCCGCAGGCGAGCGCGACCCGTCTGCGGCAGCGCCATGGGTGATCCGATCCCGGATTCTCGCCGTGCACTCCGGGCCGCGGCTCCCGGTTGGACCGTGTGACGGCGGTGGCGACCGTGCGCACCTTCATCGTCCCCCTCATCCAGGAAAGTCTTGTATGCCCGAACCCGCCCCCTCCTCCTCGACTCCCGGTACCGGGACGCGCCGTGCGGCGAGAGCCGCCCTGTCTTCCCCACCCGTCCAGACGCGACGCGATCGACGCCGTCGGCCCACCCGTGCCGCCCGGACACCTCGACACGCGCCGCGCCGCACGCTCACCCGATCCCGGATGCTCGCCGGCGCGGTGATACTCACGGACGCGTCGATCGTCGGACTGCCGTTGCTGATCCCGTTGACGCCGGAGCCGGTGTTCGCCGTCGAGGCGACCCGCACCCCGGTGCGCGCCCAGTCGTTCACCACCCCCGACACCGTCACCGGGACGGTGATGGTGCGCGGGTTGGGGTGTGACACTTCTTGTAGACGGTCGTTACCAGGAAGGAACGACAGGCAGAGATGTCTACGAATCGCAGGAAGTTCACTGAGGAGTTCAAG
>NZ_JAJJIB010000026.1:0-13939 GCF_020905435.1 Microbacterium sp. F2E
TCGAACAGCTCGCCCTCGCCTACCCCGACCGCATCGAACCCCACCTGTAATCAAACCGACACCAAGCCGCTTACACAAAAGTCTTGACACGCCCATCGGGCTCTTGCATCAGATGAGCGAGCAAGAGCCCGCCGTGAACCAGCCGACGAACGATCCATCCGATTCCTCGACGCCGAGAACGACCTCGTCGGACAGTTGACAGCGGCCGTTGGGTCGCAGCGTCGCGCACTCGAGATCGCCGGCGTCGCGAGGTCGACATGGCACTACCGGACGCGTCCTCGGGAGCGCGTCGCGGATCCCGTCCCGCAGAAGGAGCGGGCATACCCGTCACGCATCAGCGAGACCGACCGCGCCGTCATCGCCGGCAGGATCACGGCGGGCTGGGCCGAAGGGCACGCGGTCGATCACTCGTTCGCGTCCGCGTGGGATGACGGGGTGATGCTCGCCTCACGCCGCTCGTGGTGGCGCATCGCGGCCGAGATCGAGGATCAGTCCGCCCGCCCCGTCGCCCCAACCCGGCGCAGCAACAGCGACCGGCCACCACGAGAAGCGCCTGTGCTGGAAGCGACCGGTCCGGGACAGGTCTGGAGCTGGGACATCACCGACCTGCGCACCCCGTGGCGCGGCGTCGCGTTCAAGGCGTACTCGATCATCGATATCTTCTCCCGCAAGCTCGTCGGCTGCCGCGTCGAGGAACGCGAAGTCGACGACCTCGCCGTCGAGATGTTCGAGGACGCGTTCGGTCGGCATGGGATACCCGACGCCGTCCACGCTGACTCCGGCCCTGCGATGCGCTCCGGAGCGCTCAAGGACTTCCTCAGTGAGCTCGGCGTCACGCAGACACACAACCGGCCCCGGGTGAGCAACGACAACCCGTTCTCCGAATCGGAGTTCCGGACAATGAAGTACCGGCCGAACTATCCCGGCACCTTCGCGACGATCGAACAGGCGCGCGCCTACGTCGAGTGGTACGTCCCCTGGTACAACCAGAACCACAAGCACTCCGGCATCGCCCTGTTCAGCCCGAACGAGGTCCACGACGGCACCTGGCACCACGCCTGGAACCGACGCGACGCGACCCAGCAGGCGTACTACGACAAGCATCCCGAGCGATTCCGTCGACCGCCCCACACGCCCGCACCCGCCGACATCGTCGGCATCAACCTCCCCAAGCCGACCGACGATGCCAAAGCCGAGCCCGAGCGACTCCACGCAGCTTGACACAGCCCGGGTGCCCGCAAAGTGGCGCGAGTGAACCGCAGAAGTGGCGCGAGTGAACCGCAGGGGGCGCGACTGAGCCGCCTCGTCACTCGACGCGGACGAGCAGCTCCCCGACCTCGCAATCCAGCGCCCGGCAGACCGCCGACAGCGTGGAATAGCGGATCGCCCGCGCCCGATCGTTCTTGAGCACCGACAGGTTCACGACCGAGACCCCGACGAGCTCCGACAACCGCGCGAGCGTCATGCCCCGCTCGGCGAGCAGCTCATCGAGACGGCAGTGGATGCCGGTGATCTCGTCGTCGTCGGCGGGACTCACACGAGCCCCTCGGTGTCACGTTGCAAACGTGACCCGTGGCGGACGAGGGCGGCCAGCGCCGCGAAGGCGAACCCGGCGGCGAGCGGCCAGAAGGGCAGGGTGACCTCGAACCCCGCCTGCGGCCACCAGGCCTGCAGCACGTCTTCGACCCCCGGCACGTCGGGATACTGTGCGCTCTCCCAGCGCAGCAGCTCGCCCGCCGCGATCGTGCCGGCGAGGTCGCCGAGGACCTGGGCCGCCACGCCTCCCAGCGTCACGACGGCGGCCGTGATGGCGGCGCCGCGCGCCAGCAAGGGCGTGAACGGATGCCCGGCGCGCAACCGGAACGCCGCGACCGCCACGAGCCACGCGATGGTCCCCGGGACAATGCACCAGAGGGCCTGGCTCGTCGCCCACAGCACCCGTGCCCCCGTCGACAGATTCAGCAGGGTCACGTCGGCGCTGACGAATCCGCCTTGTTCGCGCGTCGCGGTCGTCCCCTCGAGCACGGTGCCTGCCGGCAGTTGCGGCCAGAACGTCTGCACCGGGATCGTCATCGTGACGGCGGGCGCGAGGAGCGTCGTGAGCACGACGTAGAGTGCGGCGGCGCCGCAGGCGACCGCCCAGATCGCGGCGATCCACCCCGCGGCGCGCACGGTCGCCCCACCCCGATCTTCCGATCTGGAGCCGCTCGCGGCGGCATCCACATCGGCCGACGCACGCCGTGGGCTGCCCGCGCGCGCCAGCACGACGACCAGAGCGATGAGCGCCGCGATCGCCAGGGCGGTCATGGCCAGCATGAGAATGTCCATCAGACGAGCCCTTCCGTGTCGCGCTGCAGGCGCATGCCCGCCGCGATGACGTACGAGAGCGCGAGCATCCCGAAGCCCGCCACAACGGGCACGACGTCGAACGTGAAGCCCATCACCAGGACGCCGTCGAGCCGGCCCGCGAGGTCGTCCGCCGCCTGCATCTGCCCGAGCCCGCGGACACCCTGTGTCAGCAGGCTCCCGAATGCGAGCGAGCACGCCGCCAGGAGGATCGCCGGGCGCACGATGCGGTGGAACGGCTTGCCGCGCAGGAGCCGCTCGATCACCAGCCCGCTGCCGATCAACACGCCGGCGATCGTGAGCGCCTGCAGGACGTCGGCGGATGCCAGCGTCCACACCGCGCCGGTCGAGAGCGCATCGGTGTGCACGGTCACCGTGTCGGCGACGGCGGAGGAGACGCCCGCGCCGTGCGCGATCGGGCTGTCGGCGAGGAGGGTCACGGGGTAGCGCTCCGGCGCGATCACGCGGAACGCGGCCTGGATGAGTCCGCTCGCCGCCCACCACGCGCCGAAGAAGAACGTCGCCAGGTAGACGACGAAGGCGAGGGTGCGATCCCAGCGCGACATCAGCGGACGTGCGTGCACGATGCTCTCCATATCGAAAATCGTTGTTATCGAAGAACGATATGGCTGTGAGGGACGGGTGTCAAGTGGATCTCGGTACGCCGGCGCGGGGCGCCGGCTACTCGATCACCGAGTGGGTCGAGGCGCGGGGCGCCGGCTACTCGATCGCCGAAGGGGCAGCGGGAGAGGGGGGACGGGGTATGCCGACGGCGAACACGGGCATACCGGCATCCATCCGTGGTTATCGTCATTCGTAAGCGCACCGCCACGACCGTGCGCTGGAGGAGCCTGAGATGTTCGAGAGATTCACGGACCGTGCCCGTCGTGTGGTCGTCCTCGCCCAAGAAGAGGCGAAGATGCTCAACCACAACTACATCGGCACCGAGCACATCCTGCTCGGTCTCATCCACGAGGGCGAGGGCGTCGCCGCCAAGGCGCTCGAGAGCCTGGGCATCTCGCTCGACGCCGTGCGCGAGCAGGTTCAGGACATCATCGGCCAGGGGCAGCAGCAGCCGACCGGCCACATCCCCTTCACGCCGCGCGCGAAGAAGGTGCTCGAGCTGTCGTTGCGTGAAGCGCTGCAGCTGGGCCACAACTACATCGGCACCGAGCACATCCTGCTCGGCCTCATCCGCGAGGGCGAGGGCGTCGCCGCGCAGGTGCTCGTCAAGCTCGGCGCCGACCTCAACAAGGTGCGCCAGCAGGTCATCCAGCTGCTCTCGGGCTACCAGGGCAAGGAGCCCGCGGGCGTCGCGACCGGCGCCGGCGAGCAGAACCAGCAGTCCGCGCAGGGCGGCTCGGCGGTGCTCGACCAGTTCGGCCGCAACCTCACCCAGGCCGCGCGCGACAACAAGCTCGACCCCGTGATCGGGCGCGAGAAGGAGATCGAGCGCGTGATGCAGATCCTGTCGCGCCGCTCGAAGAACAACCCCGTCCTCATCGGCGAGCCCGGCGTCGGCAAGACCGCCGTCGTCGAGGGCCTCGCGCAGGCGATCGTGAAGAACGACGTCCCCGAGACGCTGAAGGACAAGCAGGTCTACTCGCTCGACCTCGGCTCGCTGATCGCCGGTTCCCGCTACCGCGGTGACTTCGAGGAGCGCCTGAAGAAGGTCACCAAGGAGATCCGCACGCGCGGCGACATCATCGTCTTCATCGACGAGATCCACACCCTCGTGGGTGCGGGCGCCGCCGAAGGCGCCATCGACGCGGCATCCATTCTGAAGCCCCTCCTCGCCCGCGGCGAGCTCCAGACGATCGGTGCCACGACCCTCGACGAGTACCGCAAGCACTTCGAGAAGGATGCCGCGCTCGAGCGCCGGTTCCAGCCGATCCAGGTGGCCGAGCCGAGCCTGCCCCACGCGATCAACATCCTGAAGGGCCTGCGCGACCGCTACGAGGCGCATCACAAGGTGCAGATCACCGACGGCGCGATCGTCGCGGCGGCGAATCTCGCCGACCGCTACATCAGCGACCGCTTCCTCCCCGACAAGGCCATCGACCTGATCGACGAGGCCGGCGCCCGCCTGCGCCTGTCGATCCTGTCGTCGCCGCCGGAGCTCCGCGAATTCGACGAGAAGATCGCCAACGTCCGCGAGGACAAGGAGACGGCCTCCGAGGAGCAGGACTTCGAGAAGGCCGCGTCGCTGCGCGACGAGGAGAAGTCGCTGCTCGCCGAGCGGCTGCGCCTCGAGAAGCAGTGGCGCTCGGGCGACGTCGCCAGCCACGCGGTGGTCGACGAGGGTCTGATCGCCGAGGTGCTCGCGCAGGCCACCGGCATCCCCGTCTTCAAGCTCACCGAGGAGGAGACCAGCCGTCTCGTCTTCATGGAGAAGGCGTTGCACCAACGCGTCATCGGGCAGGAGGAGGCCATCGCGGCGCTCTCCCGCACGATCCGCCGCCAGCGCGCGGGTCTGAAAGACCCGAAGCGCCCCTCGGGCTCGTTCATCTTCGCCGGCCCCACGGGCGTGGGAAAGACCGAGCTGGCCAAGGCGCTCGCCGAGTTCCTCTTCGACGACGAGGGCGCGCTGATCTCGCTCGACATGAGCGAGTTCGGTGAGAAGCACACGGTCTCGCGCCTGTTCGGGGCCCCTCCCGGATTCGTCGGGTTCGAGGAGGGCGGCCAGCTCACCGAGAAGGTGCGGCGCAAGCCGTTCTCGGTCGTGCTCTTCGACGAGATCGAGAAGGCGCACCCCGACATCTTCAACTCGCTGCTGCAGATCCTCGAAGAGGGCCGCCTGACCGACGGTCAGGGCCGCGTCATCGACTTCAAGAACACGGTCATCATCATGACGACCAACCTCGGATCGTCGGCGATCGCCGGCGGCCCCGTCGGGTTCCAGGTCGAGGGCAACGCGCAGACGACGTACGAGCGGATGAAGGGCAAGGTCGACGAAGAGCTCAAGCGGCATTTCAAGCCCGAGTTCCTCAACCGTGTCGACGACGTGATCGTCTTCCCGCAGCTGAACAAGGAAGAGCTCCGGCAGATCGTCGGCCTGTTCACCAAGCGTCTCAGCGAGCGTCTGCTCGACCGTGACATGACGGTGGAGCTGACGGATGCCGCGAAGGACAAGCTCATCGAGATCGGCTTCGACCCGACGCTCGGCGCACGGCCCCTGCGCCGCGCGATGCAGCGTGAGGTCGAGGATCAGCTCTCGGAGCGGATCCTGCACGGCGAGCTGAACCCTGGCGACCACGTGAAGGTCGACGTCGAAGACGGCAAGTTCGCCTTCGAGCACGGCCCGCGCGGCGAGAAGGTCGCGGTCGGTGTCGGTGCGGCGACGCCCGCGATCGAGGCGACGCCCGACATCGTCGCCGGCTCGTAGCTCGCACACGCTGAGGGGGCCGGATGCCACAGGCATCCGGCCCCCTTTCGCGTGCGCAGACGCGGGCTTACGACACGAACCCGCGGATCAGGGCGGCCGACGCGTCGGCGTGCTCCCGCATCGCGGCAGCGGCCTCGTCGGGCCGACCGGTGAGGATCGCCTGCACGATGTGGGCGTGCTGCTCTTGCGAGTGCTCGATCGTGCGGGTGAGGAGCGGAAAGGCGTCGAGCCACGCGGTGATGCGGGCGCGGTTCTCGGCGATGAGCGGCACGAGTGAGGGGATGCCTGCGGCGTGCGCGATCGTCAGGTGCAGCAGCGAGTCGAGCCGTCGGTAGTCGTCGAGGTCGGCGCCGGTCATCGCTTCGAAGCGGGCCCACAGCTCTTCGCGCTCGGCGGCGGTCAGCTCGCGCGACGCCGCCGCGCGCGCAGCGCCCGCCTCGAGTACCTGCCGCATGGCGAGCACGTCGTCGAGCTCGGACAGGTCGGCGGGGGAGGGTCGGGGCGGTAGCGGCAGCGGATCGGCGACGAACGTTCCGCCGCTCCGGCCCCGCCGCCGCACGAGAAAGCCCGTGTCGGCGAGCTCGCGGATCGCCTCGCGCACCGTGTCGCGACTGACCTCGTAGAGCTCGGCGAGCATCCGCTCGGCGGGCAACGCCTCGCCGGGGGCGACGACGCCGAGCCTGATCGTCTGGGCGATGCGCGCGACGGTATCTTCGAGCGCGTTGCTGCGCCGCACGGGTCGGTACAGCGCCCGCCCGACCGTGTCGCCGACGGGCGCCTCAGCGGGCAAGCCAGCGGGCAGCCCGGCCGGCAGGGCGACAGGAAGCCCGACGGATGCCTCGGCCCCGGCGGGCGCGCCGACGGGCGCTCCCTGCGCCGCAGCATCCATCGTCATGCGCCCATTCTCCCTCGCGACCTGCGCCGCCTCGCCAACCGCGCCGCCGCGGCGGCTCAGAGCGGCGTGACGTAGGCGTTCGTGATGCCGCCGTCGACCACGAAGGCCGTCGCGGTGATGAACGACGCGTCGTCCGAGGCGAGGAACGCGACCGCCGCCGCCATCTCTTCGGGCTCGGCGAACCGGCCCACGGGCACGTGCACGAGGCGCCGCTGCGCGCGCTCGGGGTCTTTCGCGAACAGCTCTTGCAGGAGCGGCGTGTTCACGGGCCCCGGGCAGAGCGCGTTCACGCGGATGCCCTGGCGCGCGAACTGCACCCCCAGCTCGCGCGTCATCGCCAGCACGCCGCCCTTCGAGGCCGTGTACGAGATCTGCGACGTCGCCGACCCGAGTAGCGCCACGAACGACGCCGTGTTGATGATCGACCCGCGGCCGGCGGGCACCATGTGCCGCAGCGCCGCGCGCGAGCAGAGGTACACGCTCTTGAGGTTCACGTCTTGCACGCGATCCCACGCGGGCAGTTCGGTCGTCTCGATCGAGTCATCGTCGGCGGGCGAGATGCCGGCGTTGTTGAACGCGATGTCGACCGCGCCGAGCTCGGCGGCGACCCCGTCGAAGAGGGCGTTGACGGATGCCTCGTCGGCCACGTCGACCGTGCGGAAGACGCCCCCCACCTCGTCGGCGGCGCGCTGGCCGGTCGCCGCGTCGAGGTCGGCGATCACGACGCGGGCGCCTTCGGCGGCGAGGCGGTGGGCGGTGGCGAGGCCGATGCCCGACGCGCCGCCGGTGATGATCGCGACGCGATCGCGCAGGCGCTGGGTGAGGTCGACGGTCATGACGGGTTCCTTCCGGTGGAGCAGGGGGTGAAGCACGCGGTGAAGCAAGCGGTGGCGCACAGAGTCGGGCGGGCGGATGGGCCGGTCACGAGGCATCCGTCGCGTAGAAGACGTTCTTGGTCTCGGTGAAGTGCTCGGCCGCGTCGGGGCCGAGCTCGCGGCCGAGGCCCGAGGCCTTCATGCCGCCGAACGGCGCCCAATACCGCACCGACGAGTGCGAGTTGACCGAGAGCACGCCGCTGCGCACGCCGCGCGAGACCCGCACGGCGCGGCCGAGGTTCTCGGTCCAGATCGAGCCAGCCAGGCCGTAGATCGTGTCGTTGGCGAGACGGATCGCGTCGGCCTCGTCGTCGAAGGGGAGCACGGCGACGATCGGCCCGAACACCTCGTCTTGCGCGATGCGGTCGCCGGGCGCGGCGAGCACGACGGCGGGCGCGAACCAGAACCCGTCGCCGGCCTCGGCGCCGGTGGGCGCGCTGCCGCGGAAGGCGACGTTCGCGCCGTCGAGAAAGCTCGCGACACCGTCGCGGTGACCGGCCGAGATGAGCGGTCCCATGTCGACGTCGTCGCGGGTCGGGTCGCCGACGCGCCAGGCGGCGACGGCGGGCTCGAGCAGTTCGAGGAACCGCTCGTACACCGACCGCTGCACGAGCAGGCGGCTGCGGGCGCAGCAGTCCTGCCCGGCGTTGTCGAACACCGCGCCGGGCGCGGCGGCGGCAGCGCGCTCGAGGTCGGCGTCGTCGAACACGATGTTCGCGCTCTTGCCGCCGAGTTCGAGGGTGACCGGCTTCAGCAGGCGCGCGCACCCGGCGGCGACCTCGGTGCCCACTTCGGTCGACCCGGTGAAGACGACCTTTCGCACGTCGGGGTGGCTGACGAAGCGCTGACCGACGACCGAGCCCGAGCCGACGATCACCTGGAACAGCCCCTCGGGCAGACCCGCCTCGAGGGCCAGCTCGCCGAGCCGGATCGCGGTGAGCGGGGTGAGCTCGGCGGGTTTCAGCACGACGGCGTTCCCGGCGGCGAGCGCGGGCGCGAACCCCCACGAGGCGATCGTCATGGGAAAGTTCCACGGCACGATGATCCCGACCACGCCGTACGGCTCGTGAAAAGTCACGTCGATGCCGCCCGGCACCGGGATCTGCGCGCCGAGCAGACGCTCGGGGGCGCCCGCGTAGTAATTCAGCACCTGGCCGACGTGCGCCGCCTCCCACCGGGCCGAGCCGATCGGATGCCCCGAGTTCTGCACCTCGATGCGGGCGAGTTCTTCGACGTGCTCCTCGACGACGCGTGCGAACGCGCGCAGGGCGTCGGCGCGGGCGCCGGGAGGGAGCGCGGCCCAGCGGCGCTGCGCGACGACGGCGCGCGAGACCGCGGCATCCACCTCGGCCACGTCGGCGCGCTCGAGCGTCGCGATCGGCTGTGCGGTCGCGGGGTTCAGGACGGTGAGCGCGCTCATGCGAGGGCCTCCGCACGGTCAGAGGGGACACCGGCACCGGCGACGCCGCCCGCCCGGGAGGCGCGATACGCCCCCGCCGCGGCGACGAGCCCCTCGAACAGCCGCCGGTCGGAACTGTTCTCTTCGGGATGCCACTGCACCGCCACGAGGAAGTCGTCGCCCGGTGCCTCGAACGCCTGCACGAGGCCGTCGTCGGTCGTCGCCGAGACGACGACGCCCGCCCCGACGCGGTCGATGCCCTGGTGATGGTAGCTGTGCACGCCATAGTCGCCCGCGCCGATCAGCTCGGCCAAGCGCGACCCGGCCGCGACCTCGACGGTGTTCTCGGCGTACACGCCGCCGCCGATGCGGTAGCGGTCGGTGGGCGCCTCAGCGCCCTCGCCTCCGAGCGGGGCGGTGCCGAGCGCTTCGGGCAGGTGCTGGTGCAGCGTGCCGCCGAGGGCGACGTTGATCAGCTGCAGGCCGCGGCAGATGCCGAACACCGGCATGCCGCGGCGCTGCGCGCCGGCGAGCAGTGCGAGCTCCCACGCGTCGCGGTCGGGGCGCGCCGGGTCGGTCGTCGGGTGGCGCTCGGCGCCGTAGAGCTCGGGCTGCACGTCGAGGCCGCCCGTGAGGATCAGCCCGTCGAGCCCGTCGAGCACGACCTCCGCGGCGCGCTCGGGCTGTGCCTGCGGTGGCAGCAGCACGGCGGCGGCGCCCGACGAGGTCACCGCCTCGAAGTACTGCTGCGGCAGGAACGAGGCGCGCACGTCCCACACCCCCTGGCGCGCACGCTCGAGGTAGGTGGTGAGGCCCACCACGGGCAGGTCAGAGTCGTTCGAAGCCACGCACGCGCTCCCAATCGGTGACGGCGGCGTCGAAGGCCTCGACCTCGATGCGCGCCTGGTGGACGTAGTGGTCGATCACGTCGTCGCCGAAGGCGGCGCGGGCGATCGTCGAGCCGTCGAGCAGGTCGGCGGCGTCGCGGAGGGTGGTCGGCAGGGTGTCGACGCCGGTCGCATAGGCGTTTCCGGTGACCGGGTCGGGCAGTTCCAGCTCGTTCTCGATGCCGTAGAGGCCGCCCGCGATGATCGCCGAGATGCCGAGGTAGGGGTTGACGTCGCCGCCGGGCACCCGGTTCTCGACCCGCAGACCCGATCCGTGCCCGACGATGCGCAGCGCGCACGTGCGGTTGTCGACGCCCCATGCCACCCCGGTGGGGGCGAACGACCCCTTCGCGAACCGCTTGTAGGAGTTGATCGTCGGGGCGTAGAGCAGAGTGAATTCGCGCAGCGTCGCCAGGATGCCGGCGATCCAGTGCCCCATCAGCGGGCTGAACCCGTGGGCGTCGTCGCCCGCCATCACAGGCGTGCCGTCGGTGGCGCGCACCGACAGGTGGATGTGGCAGCTGTTCCCCTCGCGCTCGTTGTACTTCGCCATGAAGGTGAGCGATTTACCGTGCTGATCGGCGATCTCTTTCGCGCCGTTCTTGTAGATCGTGTGCTGGTCGGCGGTCTCGAGCACCTCCGCGTAGCGGAAGGCGATCTCCTGCTGACCGAAGTTGCACTCGCCCTTCACGCCCTCGCAATACAGGCCCGCGCCTTCCATCCCGTTGCGGATGTCGCGCAGCAGAGGCTCGAGGCGCGTCGTCGAGAGCAGGTTGTAGTCGACGTTGTAGTCGGTGGATGCCTGCAGTTCGCGATAGCCCTTGGCCCAGGCATCCCGATACGAATCGTCGAAGACGATGAACTCGAGCTCGGTGCCGCTGAAGGCCACGAGGCCGCGCTCGGCGAGGCGTTCGCGCTGGCGGCCCAGGATCGTGCGCGGCGCCTGCACGACGGCGTCGCCGTGCTCCCACACGAGGTCGCTCATGACGAGGGCCGAGCCCGGCAACCAGGGGATGCGGCGGAGCGTCGCGAGGTCGGGGCGGAGCACCATGTCGCCGTAGCCGGTCTCCCAGCTCGACATCGCGTAACCGTCAACGGTGTTGAGGTCGACGTCGACCGACAGCAGGTAGTTGCACGCCTCGGCGCCTTCGTGGGCGACGACGTCGCGCCACATGCGCCCCGACACCCGCTTGCCGGTGAGCCGCCCCTGCGCGTCGGCGAACGCGACGACGACCGTGTCGATCTCGCCGCTGTCGATCGCCGCGTTCAGCTCGGTCGTCGTCAGATTGCCTGGCATGGTGGTTCCTCCCGCGCAGTGTGGCCCGCCTCGTTGCGAGCCAACCTACCTTTACGCGGTTGTCGAGCACGAGCGCGTGATCGGTCTGTGCGGCAACTGTAACGAGGAAGTCACACAAAAAGGTAGACGCAACCTGCCATTGGGCGACACAATCGTGCGAAACGCGGTCACGACGACGTGAGCGCGCCGACCCACCCGTGGTCACCCGCAGTCACCGCAGTCACCCGACGTCACCGGAGGACGGATGTCAGAAACGACCAACACCCACAAGGTCGCCGGAGCCACGTACGTGCGCGCCGACGGCGACTACTTCGAGCGCCGTACCTTGCGCCGCTCCGCCGGCATCTGGGGGCTCTGGGGGCTCGCCGTCGCAGCCGTCATCTCGGGAGACTTCTCGGGGTGGAACTTCGGCATCGGCTTCGCCGGCTTCGGCGGCATGCTCATCGCCTTCGCGATCCTCGTGGTCATGTACTACGGCATGATCTTCTCGATCGGCGAGATGTCGGCCGCCATGCCGCACACCGGCGGCGCCTACTCGTTCGCCCGCACCGCCATGGGCCCGTGGGGAGGGCTCATCACGGGCGCGGCCGAGACGATCGAGTATGTCGCCACGACCGCGGTGATCGTGTACTTCTCGGCGGCGTACGTCAACGGCATCCTCGACCCGCTTCTCGGCATCACTCTGCCCGGCTGGGTGCTGTACATCATCTTGTACGCGGTCTTCATCGCGCTGAACTCGGCCGGTGCGCACATCTCGTTCCGGTTCGCGATCGTGGTGTCGATCATCTCGATCGCGATCATCGTCGTGTTCTCGGTGATGGCGCTCTTCTCGCCCGCGCTCGACTGGGCGTCGCTGTGGAACATCGAGCCCGACCCGGGCTGGAACGAGTTCCTGCCCCACGGCGTGCTGCCGATCTTGTTCGCGCTGCCGTTCGCGATGTGGTTCTTCCTCGGCATCGAAGAGCTGCCGCTCGCGGCCGAAGAGTCGCTCGACCCCGTGCGCGACATTCCCAAGGCCGGTTTCTGGGCGCGCGGCACCCTGATCGTGACGGGCCTGCTCGTGCTGTTCTTCAACACGGCCCTGCTGGGGGCCGAAGACACCGGCGCCGCCGACCAGGGCGAGCCGCTGCTCAATGGCTTCCGCGCGATGGTCGGCGACCAGGTGGCGGCACTGCTGGCCCTGTTCGCCCTCGTGGGTCTGCTCGCATCGCTGCAGGGCATCATGTTCGCCTACGGGCGCAACATGTACTCGCTCTCGCGCGCCGGCTACTACCCGCGCTGGCTGTCGCTCACCGGCAAGCGGCAGACGCCGTGGGTCGCGCTGCTCGTGGGTGCGATCATCGGGTTCGTCGCCCTCGTGGTGCTCGACGTGCTCGCCGAGCTCAACCAGGGTGCGGGCGCGCTCGCCGGGGCGATCGTGCTCAACATCGCCGTGTGGGGCGCGGTCGTCGCGTACTTCTTGCAGCTGGTGTCGTACATCATCTTGCGCAAGAAGCACCCGCACCTGAACCGCCCATACCGCAGCCCGTGGGGTGTGCCGGGCGCCGTGACCGCCGCGATCATCGCCGCGCTCATCTTCGTCGGCTTCCTGCTGAACCCGACTTACCTGCCGGCGATCGTGGCGATCGTGATCGTCTACGCGATCATTCTGATCGGCTTCGCGTTCCACTACCGCCACCGTCTCGTGCTCTCGCCCGAAGAAGAATACGCGATCACCGACGGCGTGCCGGTGATCAAAGACGAGAGCTGAGCGAACGGGGTGCGGGGCGAGCGGAGACGCCGCCCCGCACCCCGCTCGGCGATCAGGGGATGTGGTAGATCCACACCGTCGAGTCGGTGTGCTCGACGTTCAGCACGGTCTCGAGCTCGCGGTACTCACCGTCTTCGTTGTGGCTGATGAAGTACACCTTGGGGGCGCCGCCGGGCACGTACTCGACCTTCGAGACGGTCATGGTGTGGTCCATCTGGGTGTCGAGCTCGCCCCAGCTGAACAGGCCGATGTCGCCGACGCGCACCCGGTCGAGGTCGGCCTCGGTCGAGTAGCTGAGGCCGAGCGCGTCGAAGTACTCGCTCATCTGCACGGTGCCGATCCACGCCTCCGACGCCGTCCACATCTCCCCGTCGGAGTACCACGTGTCGTCGGGCTGCCAGCCGCGGGCGATCAGGCCCTGGCTCGCGTAGTTCGTGCAGTCCCCGCCGTACGGGTTGTAGTCGCCCCACTGCGCGCTGTTGTAGTCGAAGACGTACTGGTGCAGATAGCTCATCTGGGCGGCGACGTCGCCCCCGGTCGGCCGGGTGTTCGTGGCGGCGGATGCCTCGACGAGCGAGGCCCGGTACGCCTCCGCGTCGGCGCGCACCGCGTCGGCGGCCTGAGCGGTTGCGGCGAGCGCGGCGTCGGCCTCCGCGGCGGTGGTGGTGGCGCGCAGGACCTCAGATGTCTCGTACAGCGCGTCCTCGGTGGCGCGGGCCGCGTCGGAGTAGTCCGCGAGGGCCGTCATCGCCTCATCGCCTCATCGCCTCATCGGCCGCGGCGGCGACGTCGAAGGTCGGCGCGTCGGCCGCCTGCGCATCCGATGCGGCGAGCCTCTGTGCGGTCGGCGCCGGCGCCGCGCGGGCGCCCCGTGGATCCTCGTCGAGCGAGCCGATGAACCCGAACACGCCGACGGTCAGCGCCCCCACGATCACCGTGGACGCGCCTCCGCCCACGACCCGGCGACGCCGGGTGAGGCGTTGGCGCCGGGCGGCGCGGGAGGACGGAGCGGGGTGCCCCTATGTCTTCTGTCAAGCGGCGAGGACCGGTTCGGTGATGCGCGACTGGTAGAGGGTGCCGTCGCGGAGCATCGCGAACAGGACGT
>NZ_JAJJIB010000027.1:0-13001 GCF_020905435.1 Microbacterium sp. F2E
ACTCGTCCGTGTAGTTCTTCCTAGCCATCCCTTGAATTCTCGCTTCCCCAGCAACGTGCTGGAATCAGCGTGCCCAAGATCAGGGGTCAAGCGCCGATGCCGAGGAGGTGCTGCCCGTCCAGGTGAAGGGCACTGTCTGGTTCGCCGTTCCCGGACTCGGCTGGGTGAATCAGGCGCTTTCGGGCGCGCGAGAGTGGCTCGTCCCCGTGATCGCCGCGGCTCTTCTCGCTTACGCCGGCTGGATGGTGGTCGCGGGTGCGCGCGACGTGCGGCGACGACGCGTGAGCGATGCGCAGTCGCGCCCGGGCGCGTCTCGATGATCTCTGCTCCGTAGAATCGACTCCATGCCCACGGAGTGCCGCCGCGTCGATCGAGAACCCCGGGGCGTGCGGTGAGCGGCATCCTCGTGCACGAATGGCTGGCGCCGACGGGTGGTTCCGAGAACGTGTTCGAGGTGCTCACCCGTGTCTTCCCCGACGCGGCGACCTACTGTCTGTGGGATGCCAGCGAGGGTCGTTTCACCATCGACGGCGAGAGCTGGCTCGCACAGACCCCCCTACGGGGACGGAAGGTGGCGGCGCTGCCGCTCATGCCGCTCGCGTGGCGGCAGCTGCCTGCGCAAGAGGCCGACTGGGTGCTCGCGAGCAGTCACCTGTTCGCGCACCATGCGCGGTTCGGCGGGCCGGCCCGCAACGTGCCCAAGCTCGTGTACGCGCACACGCCGGCACGCTACATCTGGTCGCCCGAGCTCGATGCGCGAGGTGAGAGCGCCCCCGCGCGCGCGGTCGCGGCGATGCTCAAGCCACTCGATCGCGCCCGCGCGCAAGAGGCTGCGGCGATCGCCGTGAACAGCCGTTTCGTCGCCGATCGGGTCGCCGACGCGTGGCAACGCGAGAGCACAGTCATCCACCCCCCGGTCGATGTCGCGGCATTCGGCGTCGACCCTCGGCCGAGCGATGCGGACGAGAATGTGCTCGCGGCGCTTCCGACCGAATTCCTGCTGGGGTTCTCGCGCTTCATCCCGTACAAGCGTCTCGAACTCGTCATCGAGGCGGGTGCGGCCACCGGACTGCCGGTCGTGCTCGCCGGTGCGGGGCCGGAGGAAGAGCGCCTGCGGGCCCTGGCGGCGACGCGGCATCCGGGCCGCGTGCACTTCGTGATCGCGCCGAGCGGTGAGCTGTACCGTGCGCTGCTACGCCGCGCGCTCGCGCTGATCTTTCCAGCGGTGGAGGATTTCGGCATCGTGCCGGTCGAGGCGATGGCCGCGGGCGCCCCGGTGGTGGCCGGCGCGCTCGGCGGCACGGCGGAGACGGTCGTGCACGGGGAGACGGGGGCGCTCGTCGACGAGTGGTCGCCGGCAGCACTGCGTGAGGCGGTCGACATCGCGACCGCGACGGCGGGAGATGCCGCGCGCACCCGCGCCGCGGCGTTCTCCACTGACGTGTTCGCCCAGCGCATCAGCGAGTGGGTCGCCGCGAACACGGGCGCGCGGGCATGAGCGAACTGTACGTCGACGATCGCTATCGCGGTGCGCACGGCATCGGGCGCTATGCAGCCGAGGTGGTGTCGCGTCTGCGCCCGCAGGGGCGGCGCCTGGGCCTCGACGGCAGCCCGCATTCGCCGCTCGATGCCTTCCGTGCGTTGCCGGGTCTCGATCGTGACGCGCTCGTCTACTCGCCAGGGTACGGCGCTCTCGTTCGCGCGCCGCGGCAGATCCTCACGGTGCACGACCTCATCCAGCTGCAGGTGCCGTGGCCGGGGCGCGCGAAGTTCCTCGCGTACTACGCCGGGCCTGTGCGCCACACGATCCGGAAGGCCGGTGTCGTGCTGACCGTGTCCGAGACGTCGGCGACCGCAATCCGCGAGTGGGTGCGCGACGACGCGGTGCGCGTCGTCAACGCGGGCAACGGATGCTCCGCGGCGTTCCGCGTGAACGGAGTCGCTGCCGAAGCATCCGATCCGTATGTGCTGTACGTGGGCAATCTTCGCGCGCACAAGAACCTCGCGGTCGTTCTGCAAGCACTCGCCCTGACGCCGGACGTCATGCTGCGCGCCGTCGTGCCCGAAGGCGAGGTGACGGATGCCGAGGCGCGGGCGGCGCGGCGCGGTGTCGCCGGTCGCGTGACCTGGCTGCACGGCGTCGATGACGAGCAGCTTGCGACGCTGTATCGGGGTGCGGCGGCGACCGTGATGCCGTCGACGATCGAGGGCTTCGGCCTGCCGGCGCTCGAGTCGATCGCGTGCGGCGTGCCGGTGGTGTTCTGGCGCGGCTGCGCCGCCGTCGGCGAGATCGTGGGGGACCGAGGCTGGGCGATGGACTCCGCGCACGACGCGGATGAATGGGCTGTCGCGCTGGCCCGCGCCGCCGACGCCCACCGCCGCGTCGCACCGCCCGTCGGGGCCCAGGACTGGTCCGCCGTCGCAGCGCGCGTCTCCGTCACCCTGGAGACCGCGCTCTCCTGACCACGTGCCACGCGCGTCTCTTGCCCGCCGGTGGTGGATTGCCTGCGAGGGACGAGCGGGCGCATCGAGAT
The DNA here is from genome assembly GCF_020905435.1 of Microbacterium sp. F2E. Lineage (NCBI taxonomy): Bacteria > Bacillati > Actinomycetota > Actinomycetes > Micrococcales > Microbacteriaceae > Microbacterium > Microbacterium sp. F2E. Next base: position 2,535 of record NZ_JAJJIB010000027.1, read on the forward strand.
CAGGGCGTCCCTCAGCGCCCGCGCAGCCCCTCGACGAACCCCACCAGCGCGGCCGTCTTCGCCTCCCACGACTCCTCCGCCGCTCGCGCGACCCCCGCGACATTGGGTGACGAGTGGGCGAGCGTCCTCTCCAGCGCCGCATCCGCATCCGCAGGCCCCGTGTAGGTGAAGACGCCCGTCGCCTCATCGGCACCGAGCACGGGCGTCGACCGGGCGACGACCGCAAGACCCGCTGCGAGGTACTCGTAGAGCTTCATGGGGCTGCGGCCGGCGTTGAGCGGGTCGTCCGAGAGCGGCAGAAGCCCGACGCGCGCGCCGTGCAGCAGGGTGGGGAGAGCGTCATACGCGACCGGCCCGAGCACCTCGACGTTGCTCGGCAGCGAAGCGGGTGGCGAAGCTGAGGGGCCTGCGATCGCGAAGGTCACGTGCGGGTGCGTTCGCGCCCACGCGATGACGCGCGCCCAGTCGAAGCGGCCGTCGAGCGCGCCGACGTACACGGCCCGATCGGGTCGTGCGGCGAACCCTGAGTCGCCGAAGCGGGCGGCATCCACGCCGTTCGGCAGCATCAGCGCCGGCGCACTCACCTCGCCGAGCGCGCGCAGCACTTCGGCGGAGGTAGCGATGATCCCGTCGGATGCGGCGATGATGCGCTGCTGCAGGCCGGCTTTGACGCCGTCGGGGTAGAGGTCGGTCGGGCGGTAGACGAGGCGCGGAGCCAGGGGGCGCACCGACGCGTCCCACAGCAGCGGCTGATCGATCAGCACGGCGTCGAAGGTCGTCGCGAGGCCCCACCGGCCCAGTTCGCGTGCGACTCGGAACGGGCCGTACGGGCGGGGGAGCGTCGTGCGCGGGACGAGATGCGCGACGCCGTCGGCGTCGCGGTACGGGCCCTTCGGCAGTGCGGCGGATTCCGTGCGGGAGACGCGGCCCGTGAGTCGGTGCGCGAGCGAGATCGGTGTGGAGAGGTGCACGACGTCGGCGCCGGAGCGAGCGAGCGTGCGTGCGTAGTGGTGGCTGCCGACGCGGAACGGTCCGAAGGCGTGGGTGTGCGAGAGGAAGAGGATGCGGTCGCTCATGCCCGCGCTGCCCGGATGGTCTCGCGAACTTCGCTCTCGATGTAGGCGAGCTGCGCCGCGGCATCCGACACCCGCAGTCGCACCTCTTCCGAGCGCTCGATCTGCGCCTTTAGGAACCGCTGCATGGCGGGCGCGTCGGTCGTCGCGTAGTCGCGCGAGAGGTCGTGCAGCCCGATGCTGGCGAAGGCGGCGGTGATCTTGCCGGTCGGATGCGGAACGAGTTCCACGGGCACCGCGCCGCTGAGCGCGGCGAGCACGAGCACGTGCATGCGGTCGCTGATGACGAGGCGTGCGCGGTCATAGCGGTCGCGCAGGGTCTGCTCCTGCACGATCGGGTCGGTGTCGCCCCACGGGTCGAAGACGCCGCCGAGGGCGTCGGCGAGTTCGCGGGCGCGTTGCTCGTCCTCGCGCACTTGCACGACGGTGCGGATGCGCAGGCCGGCGGATGCCGCGGTGTCGCGCACCGCCGCGACCCACGTCGCGCCGGGAAGGGGGCGTGTCCCGCGGAGGCTGACGACGAGCTCGTCGCGCTCGCCGTCGGGAAGACCCGGTCTGAGTCCCGCGCCGAACCCGATGTCGGGCACCACGCGCTCGCCGCCGGCGAGAGCGGCGCTGCCGGACTCGCGCCAGAGCGCGAACTGCGACAGGCGCGCCGCGCGGGCGTGCAGCCAGAGGGCGAGGTTCGTGGGTGCACGGATGCCGCGCGGCGGCCGCACGACGACGCCGCGCTTGAGTCGCACGATGATCGTCTCGGCGAGGAAGACGGTCTCACGCAGGACGTTGCCGCGGTCGAGCGGAACCTCCCCGGCCTCGAAGACGAGGACCGGCCGTCCCGGCGAGGTCGCCAGCAGCCACAGCCACCGCGCGACGCTGCGCTTCGACCGGAGCACGCGCGTACCAGTTGGAACGCCGAGCTGTCGCAACCAGACGTCGGGGCCAGCCCCCGTGTACGCGACGAGTTCGTCCGAGGTGCCGATCGCCCACTCGAGCCCACCACGCCGGATGAGCGCGTCGCCGATGTTCCCTGCAGGCCCCGTGAGGGAGACGAATGTGCGGGTGGGGCGGCGTATCCGGCGGGGCTCCGCGGGGGAGCGTGCGCCGGTCGTCATCCCCATAACCTATCGCTGGTCGGCCCGGCCGCCGCTCCGGGCGGCGGCGCCGGGAGGGTCGTCGGGCGGTGGGGAAGATGTTCTCCCTCGTCCGGTGGCCGGACGACCGACGCATTCCCTATCATCGGCGTGAGTCCGCGTTCGGATTGCTCTGGGGAGAGCGCGCGGGGACATGCTGGGGGTATTCGTGCGAATGCAGCGTTCAGGTCACACACGCCTTGGTCGGTCAGCCTTCGCCGGCACGGCATCCGGCTGGAGCCGCGTCTCGCTAACGCTCTAGGGGCGCTGACGCTCGCGGTCGCGCTGCTGACGGGCACCGCCCCGGCATCCGCTGCGCCCACCGGTGCCGTGCTCACCGTGACGGTGACCAATTCGGCGGCGACCGCGGTCGCCGGCAAAGACGTCCTCCTCACCGTGACGGTGACGAATTCCGGCGCCTCGACGCTGGATCTCTCAAGTCTGACCGAGTACGAGGGGCCTGGAGCGTCCATCGGACTGTGGACCGCCGACCCGGCAACGTGCTCCATGGCGACCACGTCGGGTGGTGTCGGCGGCTCCGAGAACGTCTGCTTCGAGAGATTCGACACGGGCGTCGACTGCGCCTCGGCGAGTGCAGGGTGGCCGCCCGGATGGGCGTGGACCGGCTTCGTCAGCGGCAACGGGCCCGCCTGACTCGCTCCCGGCGCGTTGTTCTCCTGCAAGATCGGCGTGCACGTTCTGAAGGGTGTGATCGCGGGGGCCGGACTGGCGCTCGAGGTGTGCGATTCGCCGGAAGGATACGAGTACTTCCCCGGCGAGAACCACGGCGACACCGCGTTCGCGGTCGTGACAGGGCCCGCCGCGGGGACGCAGGACGCTCCGAAGGTGTCCGAGACGGCCTCCGTCGGCAAGACGCTCACGGTCACGACAGGTTTCGCGGGTCCGTGGAACGATGCGTACTCGCGCCAGTGGATGCGCAACGGCGCGGCGATCGCCGGAGCGACGGCCCCGACGTACGCGCTGACGGCGGCCGATCGCGGCGCGCGCATCAGCGTCCGGGTCACCGGTCAGAACTCCAAGATGCCCTGGACGACGTCGTCGGTGGCGTTCACGTCGCCGCAGACCGTCGCGGTGGCGGCGGGGACGCGCGCGGCCGTGACGCCGACGATGTCGGGTTCGGTGGGCTGTCGGGAAGACGGTGAAAGCCGCGGCGGGCAGCTCGACGAAGGGCACCACGCTCGCCTACCAGTGGTACGCGGGCGGGAAGGCGATCAGCAGGGCCACGGCCTCGTCCACACGCTGAAGGCGACTGATACCGGCAAGACGCTGACCGTGAAGGCGACCGGCAAGAAGTCCGGGCACACGACGGCCGCCAAGGCGAGCAAGGCGACCGCGAAGGTCGCCACGGTGAAGACTCCGACGATCTCGGGCACCGTGAAGGTCGGCAAGAAGCTGACCGCGAAGCCGGGCGCATGGACGACGGGCACCGCGTTCACGTACCAGTGGTTTGCGGCCGGCTCTGCGATCAAGGGGGCGACGAAGTCGACCGCGACGGTCAAGTAGAGGGGCGCGTGACCATCCGGAGGTGTGCCTACGGGCCGTGCTGCCGAGACAATCGGGCCGGTGCACCCTGGCTAGACTCATGTGGTGCCCCACGAGAGTAGCCCCCGCGATCGTTCCTGGAACACACCGCTTCGTCATTTGCGACGTTTGACGCGCACGCGCGGCAAGCTCGAAGCCGATCTTCGAGAGCAGGCGGCCAACGCGGCGCGCTTTCGGAACGAAGCGCGCGAGCTCCGGTCGCGCCTCCAGGCGAGTCGCGCCACCTCGGAACGTCATCGTCAGCAGTTGCGCGATATCCGTTCGCGCGAGGCGCAGGGCGACCGCGCGCTGGAGAGCGAACGCATCGATCTCTTGCTGGGATCAGGGCTATTCGATGCGGAGTACTACAGCAGTGCCGCAGCCAAAGACGGCCTGAACGAACGAGAAGCGGCTCTCCACTACGTCCGATTCGGCTGTCTCGCCCTCCTCAACCCGCACCCGTTGATCGAGGTGGAGTTTCTGCCTCCCACGGTGCGAGAGCAACTGCGGAGTCATGATGTCGGCGCACTCCTGGAATACCTGCGATCGGAAGACGCAGCCACTCGACCGTGGGGGCCGCTGTTCGACCCTCGAGCCTTCGACGCGGGCAGTGGCGACGTGGCGATCGATCATCTGCTCGCCCTCGTGCCTAGTGATTCGCTCCCTGTGCCATCCAACTACCTCGGCCCGGTACCCACATTCGGTGAGGCGCGGCAGCAGGCCATCACGCAGGCGATAGATTTTGCGGCGCAACGTGGTCGCGAGGTTCGCGTGGCACGTCGATGGGACACGGAGACGGAGTCGGCGTTCCGTGAGGGTGCGCAGCGGCCCGCGGAGGGTCCGCTCGTCTCGGTGGTCATGCCGACATGGAACAGGGAAGAGACTGTCGCCGCCGCGATCGAATCGGTGCTCGAGCAGCACTACGCAACCTGGGAACTGATCGTCGCCGACGACGGCTCAACCGATGGCACGCGGGAGGTTGTGCGCGGCTACGCGCAGGCCGACCCTCGTGTCCGTCTTCTCGAACGAGCGCATCAAGGGGTTTCGGCTGTACGCAACGCTGCGCTCGACGCGGCCCGCGGTGAGTACGTCGCCTTCCTCGACGCTGACAATACGTGGCGACCCGACTTTCTGGCGCTGAGCCTGGGCGTGCTCGTCGGGGACCCCGAACCCGTCGCAGTCTTCTCCGGGATGCGAATCCACCGCGCGGACAAGCCGGATGTGTTCCGCGGCGGCGACGTCAGTCCGATGGACCTTCGTTTCGGCAATTCCATTGACATGAACGTCCTTATCGTACGCTCCGCTGCGATCGAGGAGGTCGGGCAATTCGATGAGTCGATCAAGCGCTGGGTCGACTACGACTTGATCCTCCGGCTCTCTGGGCTCGGCTCGATGCGCTATCTGCCTTTCGTGGGATGTGATTACCTCGATGACTCCCGTCCGGATCGGATCACCAGTAGCGAGTCGGCGAACTGGGTCTTCGTTGTCATGGCGAAGCAGACGATGGACTGGGAAGCGGCGGATCGCGAGCTGTCTCAGCGAGTGCCAGGTCGCGTCAGCGTCGTCACCATCGCCTACGAAGACCACGCCCGCACGCTTCGAGCCGTGGATCGTGTGCTCGAAAGCACCGACGGCGCCGATGTGGAGGTCGTCATCGTCGACAACGGTTCGCGACCCGCCGTGGGCCGCGTGCTTTCGGCCCGGTTCGCACTCAACCCACGAGTGCGCTATCTCCGTCTTCCGCGTAATCTCAATTTTGCGACGGGATCAAATGTCGGTTTTGCGCACTCGACCGGTGAGTTCGTCATGTTCTTGAACAATGACACCGCCGTGAAGGATGGCTGGCTCGAACCTCTTGTCGACCGGCTTCGGTCGAGTGAAGCATTCGCGGTGCAGCCACTACTGCTGTACCCGAATGGCAACATTCAGACCGCGGGAACAATCTTCAACGCCTCGAACGGCCTTGCCACTCATTTCCTGGCGGAGCACCCGCCGCAGGACGCGGCGCGTCACAGCGGCAAGGGGTTCAGCGCCGTAACGGCGGGCGCGATGCTGATCAGCGCGCGTGATTTCGCGCGCGTGCGCGGTTTCGACCCGATCTATGCGAACGGCCTGGAGGACGTCGATCTCTGCCTTCGCGCAGGCGCAGAGTTCGGTGCCACCTTTGAGGTCGAACATCGCTCCCACGTCGTACACGAGGAGAGCAAGTCTCCTGGCCGTTTCGACAGAGAAACAGTCAACCAACACATTTTTCGCGAGCGCTGGGGCGGACGGCTGCCCGCACCACAGGGCCACCACTACCGTGAGTTGGGGTTCACCTGGACCCACATGCGTTCGTCATTATTCCCTCGTCCGATTCTCGCTCGTCCCGCACGCAACGTGGTTGTCGAGGGCAAGGGCGAGCTGCCGTCGTACCGCTGGTCGATCAAGATCGGTGCGAAAGGGTCGCAGGACAGGTGGGGCGATGTGCCCTACGCGGATGATCTCGCCGAGGCTCTCACCAGCCTCGGCCAGGAGGTCGTCATCACGCGTCACGGGGCGCAGAATCAATCCAGCGCGTACCTCGACGATGTTTTGCTGACCATCCGTGGCGCTGAGCCTGTCGCGCCGCAGGCAGGACGAGTCAACATTCTCTGGGTCATCAGTCGCGCCGAACGCGTCACTGTCGAAGAAGTTCGCGGGTACGACGCGGTTTTCGCCGCGTCCCCCAGATGGGCGGCGTGGATGAGCGAGCAGAGCGGACGACCGGTAGAGGTGCTGCTTCAGGCGACAGCCCCCGAGCGCTTCCACCTTGACATTCCTGCAGCGCCCCAAAGAGACGATGTTCTCTTCGTCGGGGGGCCTCGCATCGCCGAAGGCGGTCGTCCGATCGTGAACGCCGCACTCGCTTCGGGAATCGACGTGGCACTGTGGGGAGGACGATGGGATGAAGTGGCTCCGGCCGACCTCGTAAGGGGCAACTTCTTGCCGTTCGCGGACGCGCCAGCACACTATCGTGCCGCGAACATCGTGCTCAACGATCACATGGAGTCCATGCGAGAGTGGGGCTTCATAAACAACCGCACATTCGATGCGGTTGCGGCTGGTGTCCCGGTCGTGTCGGACGACGTCGACGGTCTTGATCTTTTCGGTGGAGCGGTGAGGGCCGTTCACGATGCCGCCGAGGTTGCCGACGCACTGACAGACCGCAGTTGGATCCCGGACGATGAGGCCATGCGCGAGATCTCCGCGATCGTCCGGGAGGAGCATTCCTTCTACAGGCGTGCCGAGGTATTGCTCGACCGGGCGATGCAGCTCGCTCCACGTCTCCTTGTGCAACCCTGAGGCATGATATGGTTCCGAGCTTCTCTCCCCGTTCGCGGCCCCGCGTGGTGGCTGTTGGTGCCTATGAGCGGGACAATTTCGGAGACCTGCTCTATTTGGAGCTCATGCGGATCCACGCGGGGGATCGCCTCGAACTGACCTTCACGGCGCCGTTCCCGGCAGACATGACCGGTGCCTCTGGCCACGTCATCGGCGCAGCCGGACCCGCGCTCGCCGAGGGGGACTTCGATGCGATTTGGACGGTCGGGGGTGAAGTCGCGTCCGCGACGTTGGAGTACGCGTACCGGACAGACTTCGGCGATGAGGCATACGAACAATTGCTGAGCCTGTCGTTGCCAGATCAACGCGCAGCACTCGTCGAGGCCGCTGGAGGAACGCACTACGACTCGCCTTACATCCCTCGCTTGAGCTCGCACGGGGATCATCATGCCGCGCTGATCCTGAACTCCGTCGGGCTGGGCGGAGTGCTCAAGGCGAGAGGAGCGCGGCGACACATCTTGGAGGCGACGATCCGAGAAGCCACGTTCATTTCCGTGCGTGACCGCGGGTCGCACGATGCGCTGGACGGTCTCGGCATCGGTCATCGTCTCGCACCAGACCTCGCACACACGTTGCCGCTCATTCGAAGCGTCGATTCGGCACCCGCACCGTATGCGCTTCTGCAATTGCCTGAGTTCGCGGTGGCGGAGCACGGCATGGATGCATGGGTCGATGCCGTCACGTCGTCGGCAGCCCTCGCGCAGCTGCCGATACGTCTTTTCATTGCGGGCAGCGCCCCAGGACACGACCGCGTGGACACAGCCCACGAGGCGCGTGACGCGATCTCTACTGCTACGGGATGGGCAGTCCAGGTCTCCGAAACGCAGGGTGCATGGGACCGCGTAGATGAGATCGCAAGGTCTTCGCTGTGGATCGGTGGGAGCCTTCACGGCAGGATCGTCGCGGCCGCCTATGGCGTTCCACGTGTGAGCATCAGGTCGTGGAAAGTCGACCAGTACGCCGAAACCTGGGACCCGGCATTCCCATTCGGTGTCACTGCGACGACGCTCGCGGATGCTGTCGAGTACGCGCTCGGCGTTCGGGACAGTGGAGACAACGGCGCTCTCGCGCTGCAGGCTTCAGAAAACCTGGAGCGTGCGATCGACGCGGCCCTGGGGCAGTCCGACCGCGCGACGGCGACGGAGTCCACATCCCGGCTGTTGGCGATCCGGGTCGCAGAAGCCGAGGCGCTTCAATCGCTGGCCAAAGAGTACGAACTCGCTGGGGCACCCGCCGACCGGGCCACGATAGACACGCTGCGTTCCCGTATTGAAGATCTTCAGGGGCATCGCGACAGATGGCGAGATGAGGCCGTGCGTCTTCGTGAGGACCGGAACCGATGGCAAGACAAGGCGGAGCACAGCGCCGAGGATCGCGACAGATGGCGAGATGAGGCCGTGCGTCTTCGTGAGGTCCGGAACCGATGGCAAGACAAGGCGGAGCACAGCGCCGAGGATCGCGACCGATGGCGTGTGCAGGCGCAAAGCCTCGACGAGGATCGTGACAAGTGGCGGGCCAAGTTCGAGAGCATCCGAGTTGATCGGGATCGATGGCAGCTCGAAGCCGAGAAGTTGCGTCGCGATCGGGACGCATGGCGTGATCGCTACGAGCAATCCGATCAGAAATAGACCAATCACGGGAATGCTGAGCTTTTGGTTGACTCGTTTCCTTATCCCGCCAGGCAGGCGGGGTCTTTCATGATGGTCTCGAACTCGATGGGCGTCAACTTCCCGAGTCTTCGTTGACGGCGGCATCGGTGGTAGCGTGCCTCGATCCAGTACACGATCGCGAGGCGAAGCTCGTCACGGGTGGTCCACTGCTGCTGGTTGAGGACGTTCTTCTGCAGCAGACTGAACCAGTTCTCCATGGCCGCGTTGTCCGCGCACGCGCCGACTCTGCCCATCGATCCGCGCAGCCCGAAGTGTCGAAGGGTACGCCGGAATCTACGGCTTCGAAATTGACTGCCTCTATCGGAATGCACCGTCACCCCGGCTGGCTTACCGCGCCGGTGGAACGCGTCGGTGAGCGCGTCAACGGCCAGTCGGGCCTTCATCCGGTCGCTGATCGAGTAGCCCACGATCCGGTTGCTGAACACGTCCTTGACCGCGCACAAGTACACCTTGCCCTCACCGGTTCGGTGTTCGGTGATGTCGGTGAGCCACAACTCGTTGGGCCGGTCGGCGGTGAAGTCACGTCTGACATGGTCGTCGTGCACGGCAGGACCCGGCCGGCGATGCTTCCGAGAGCCCTTGCGGCGGTGCGCGGCCGAGAACATGCCCTCCTGCGAGCACACCCGCCACACGCGACGCTCAGACACCTGCCAGCCGTCGTCGACGAGTTCGTCGGAGATGAGCCGGTACCCCTGACAACGGTCCTCATCCCACACGTCCCGGGCAGCGTTGATCAGATGCGCCTCGTCCCAGTCGCGATCGTGATGGCGCTCATCGAAATTCCCCAGAGTTGCTCATCGGAATTCCTCAGGTCGGGGACTGTCAGCAAAACGGTGGATCTGGGACTGGCCTGACCGAAAGGAAGGGCTGTGAGCCAGACCATCGAGATGATCGATCCTGTGACGGGAGAGATCATCGATCAGCAACAGATCGCCGAGCAGCTGCTTGCGCAGGCGAAGGAGCAGGGCGTCAGCCTCGTGGGGCCGGGAGGCCTGCTGGGCGGGCTGACGAAGACCGCGCTCGAGGCGGAGATGACCGAGCATCTCGGCTATGAGAAGCACGCGTCATCGAACGGCGAGAACGCGCGCAACGGGACCCGGTCCAAGACCGTGCTCACCGAGGTCGGTGCCGTCGAGATCGACGTGCCGAGAGATCGTGACGGGTCGTTCCAGCCGAAGATCGTGCGCAAGCGGCAGCGGCGGTTGGACGGGATCGACGAGATTGTCCTGTCGCTGACCGCGCGCGGGCTGACGACTGGTGAGGTTGCGGCGCACTTCGACGACGTCTATGGCGCGAGCGTCAGCAAGGACACGATCTCGAAGATCACGGACAAGGTGATCGAGGAGATGACCGAGTGGCAGAACCGTCCACTGGACCGGGTCTACCCGGTGGTGTTCATCGACGCGATCGTGGTGAAGGTCCGGGACGGGCAGGTGCGCAACAAGCCGTTCTACGTCGCCGTCGGCGTCACCACGGCCGGGGAGCGCGACATCCTCGGGATCTGGGCCGGCGATGGCGGCGAGGGCGCGAAGTTCTGGCTGGGCGTGCTCACCGAGATCAAGAACCGCGGTGTCGAGGACGTGTGCATCGTGGTCTGTTATGCCGTGGTCGTGGTTATGCCGATGATGCTCGGACGGTCCAGGTCAGCGGCGGTGGGCGGGCTCCGGTTGTCGGCATAATCAGGCGGTG
>NZ_JAJJIB010000028.1:0-11991 GCF_020905435.1 Microbacterium sp. F2E
CATCATCGGCATAACCGCGAGCACGGCATAACAGACCCTATGCCGACATCGGCATAGGGTCTGCGACGGGCTGAAGGGCTTGCCGGAGTCGATCAACACGACCTGGGAGCGGACGGTGGTGCAGCAGTGCATCGTGCACCTCATCCGCAACTCGTTCCGCTATGCGGGCCGGCAGCATCGCGACGGCATCGTGAAAGCGCTCAGACCGGTCTATACGGCCCCGTCCGAGCAGGCCGCGAAGGATCGGTTCGAGGAGTTCGCCGCCGAGTGGGGCGGGCGGTATCCAGCGATCGTGCAGCTCTGGCGCAACTCTTGGGCGGAGTTCGTGCCCTTCCTGGAGTACGACGTCGAGATCCGCCGCGTGATCTGCACGACCAACGCGATCGAGTCCATCAACGCCCGCTATCGGCGAGCCGTTCGAGCCCGCGGCCACTTCCCGAACGAGCAAGCGGCGTTGAAGTGCTTGTATCTCGTGACAAGGTCGCTTAACCCGACCGGCGGCGGGAGGGCACGCTGGGTGATGAGGTGGAAGCCCGCGCTGAACGCGTTCGCGATCACCTTCGCCGGACGGTTCGAGAGAACCACTCACTGATGAAAACCGCCGGACCTCACACACCGATTATCGGACAGTCCCACGGGAGCGGTCCGACAGGACCGCTCCCGTCGGTCGTGGCGTGAACGCGGATGACGAGATCGGCATAGGACGCGATTCATGATCGTTCCCCGCTGCTGCAGGGGGCATTCGCGATGAGCAGGTCGATCTGCATGGCACGAGGTGCAGGCCGATATCGGTGCGCATGTATGGCGCCATTCGATACCGTGACTCGATCATCTGTCGACGTCTCGGAGTCGGGCTGTATGGCTGTTCCTGTCGGAGCGTCATAGGGCGGCATTGATGGGGCTGCGGCCGCGAGTAGGTACGCCGAAACGGTCGGGGTGCCCTCCCGGCCGTGAGGGCACCCCGATCGCGCGGGCGTGGTTATGCGGCGTTAGCCTGCTGAGCCGCAGAATCCTGATCGGTGAGCGTCTCGTCGCCGAGCGGGGCGACGTCTGTGAAGGGGGCGTCACGGATGAGCTCTTCGGTGTACGCGTCGACGGTGTCCGTCGGCGTGTCGTACGGGACTGTGGCGGTCAAGTCGAGCGCGAAGGTGTAGCCGTCCTCGGACTGCTCGTTCAGCGCGGCGATGACGCGTTCCCACGCGGCCTCGGCCGGAACCGCGAGGAGGCCGAGGCGCCCGGCGAGGTGGATCGTGTTGTGGACGCCTATCAGGGCCGGGACTGGCTCACGCTCGAAGAGGGCGATGGTCTTTTGCGTCGTGGATCCAGGTGGATACCGAGTTCTGAACGTATCGGTCAGGATCGGCGCGCAGCTGCTCGAGGATCGGGATCCCTACGATCCGCAGACAAACGGGAAGGTCCTGTTGATCCCGTGCCCAACATCACGAGCTCTCGTTCTGCCACATGATCTTGCTGGTGCAGTTGAGATCCTCGAGAGTGAACGTGACTTCCTTCACGTCAGCTAGTGCTGTCTTGGCCGCCCACCAACCCGCCATGCCGTGGACGCCGGGGCCAGGGGTGGTAGATGCGGAGCAAAGGTAGACCCCGGGCATGGATGTCCGCCAGGGCGTGCTTGAGAGACGGGGACGCGCGACAAGGCGGTAGAGGCTTGCCGTGCCGCCGGTGATGTTTCCATCGATGAGATTTCTGTTCTTCCCGGAGAGTTCGGACGCCGGGACGGCCCACGAGTCTTCCACGAGGTCGGCGACGTCCGGAGCATGTTGCTCGAGTTCCTTAAGGATCTGGCTACGCGGATCCAGCGATGAGCCAGCTGGAACATGGGCATAGGCCCAGACCAGCGTTTTCCCGGACGTCGAGCGTGTGGGGTCAAGGGTGCTGGGCTGGGAGAGCAGTATGTAGGGGCGGTCTGCGTGCCGTCCTCGTCGAACGGAATCCTCTGCGGCCGCGATTCGTTCCCATTCCCCGCCGAGGTGGACGGTCGATGCGCGGCCTATTCGAGAGTCCCGCCAAGGTATCGGGCTTGTGAGGACGAAGTCTGCGCGTGCAGCTCCGCCGCCTTGGTGCAACGGCTTTGGCAGCAGGTCGCGTTTGTCAGCGGCGTTGATGCGCCGGATTCCTTCGATGGTGAGATCTGCGAGAACGATCGATGCGTCGAGCATCTCGCTGATGTCGGTAACGGGAGTGCCCGTCTCTATCCGTCCGCCGTGCGCGATGAGGTCTTCGACCATGGCGTCCGCAACACGCTGGGCGCCTCCCACTGGGATTCCCCATCCCCGCACATGCGCGTGGGCGCCGAGGACTATGCCGGCGGCGGCGGCAGCGAGTGATCCGATGGGTTGGCCGGAATGAGCGAGAACTCCGGCGAGCAGGGCTCGCGCGTTGGGCCCACGCAATCCAGCCTTGCCGATGTATCTCGAGCCGAGCGTCGTGGACCAGCCGAGCTGAGCGAGTGCCTGCGGGTGTCTGGGGATCGAGAGCATTGGCGAGAGCGCGGTCCGCGTCATCGCTTCTGCGTTGCGAACGAGTGGAGAGAAGATGTGCTTCCAGGCTCTTCCGTCGGCGCCTAGCTCCGCTGCCGTGGTTTCCAGATCGCGGAAGGCGAGGACCGCGTGGTCACCGAGTGGATGCGCGAACGATATGTCCGGCACGACGTATGGCACGCGGGCTTCGAGTCCCCATGCCTGGAAGAAGGGAGATGCGAGCGCGAGTGGATGCACGGCGGAGAAATGGTCGAACGTGTCCCCGTCTCTCTGAAACGAGCGCACCCCGCCGCCAACTTCATGCTCGGCTTCGATGACGACTACCTTGAGTCCTGCATGGGCCAAGGTGATGGCGCCAGCGAGGCCGTTGGGGCCGGAGCCGATCACATACGCGTCCGGGGTCATGACGTGTCCGTGTTCATATCCAGCCGTTCTTTCGTGCGCGGCGGGCGGCCTCGTGACGGTCCGTGGCTCCGAGCTTCATGATCGCGTTGGAGAGGTAGTTTCGGACGGTGCCGTGGGCGAGGTGAAGCTCGGATGCGATGGAGGCGATGCTCTGGCCTTGTTCGGTGCGGGCTAGTAGGGAAGCTTCTCGTTCGGTGAGGGGGCTGTCGTTGCGCATTGCGTCGAAGGCGAGGCTTGCGTCGACGTAGCGGCCGCCGTTGTGGATGGTTCGGATGATGCCGGCCAGGTCTTCGGCGCGAGTGCTCTTGGGCACGAAGCCTCGCACGCCGGCTGCGAGGGCGGATCGGAGTACTCCTGGGCGCGCGTGCCGGGTGACGATCACGACCGATCGGTCCGGGTCTTCTCGCAGAAGGTGACGGGCTGTTTCCAGGCCGTCCAGATCGGGCATCTCGATGTCCAGGATGAAGACGTCGATCATGTGCCGCGCGGGATGCGTGACGACAGCGTGTCCGTTGTCGGTCTGGTCGACGACTTCGATGTCGTCGTCGAGTTCGAGGAGGGAGGCGACGGCCGTGCGCAGGAGGTGCTCGTCGTCGGCGAGGAGAACGCGGATCACGCGTGCCTGTCCTTCCTCGTGAGTTGGTCGTCCGCTTCGGACCGGGTGACCGCAATCGTGAACATTTCCCCGTTCTGGTCCCATGTCAGGTGGGCGCCAAGAGGGGTGAGGCGGTCTCGCAAGCCGAGGAGACCATGTCCTGCGCCGAGTTCCTTCGGGGCGGACAGGGCGCCGTCGTTGCTGATCGTGAGGGTATTGGCGGCGACGAGGATGTCGACTCTACGCGCTGTGGAGTGCCTCAAGATGTTGCTGGCGGCTTCGCGGAGGAAGGCGGCGTACTCGGGCTCCCACTCGTGCAGCGTCGCCACTGTCCCGTCGACGCGGGCGTGTACCCCTGCTGCGACGAGCAGCTCCTTCAGGTTCTGGAGTTCAGTGACCAGGTCTATGTCGCGGAATCCGTTGGCGAGCTGGCGGGTCTGGGCTTCGAGGTCGGAGACGAGTGCCTCGACGCTCTCCAGCTCCGCACGGGCGCGCTCGATATCGCGATCAAGGCTGCGCCGGGCGAGCTCGATCTTGAACTTGACGGCGAGCAGCGAATGGCCCTGGAGGTCGTGCAGATCGTTCGCGAAGCGGAGTCGCTCTTGGACCAGGGCATACTCGCGTTCGCGGGACTTGTCTTCCTCCCAGCGCGAGAAGAAGTCCCAGGTGATGGCCAAGGCGAGAAATCCGATCACCTCGATCGCCAGGATCGTGGCAGTCGGGACCACCGCCCGGTCAAGCAGCCGCTCCAGCGGTATTGCTCCCAGCACGGCAACAGCGGCGATGCCGCCGACGAGCACGACGCCTCCCGCGAGTATCCACGGCCACGCGACCTTGCGCGCGGACAGGGCGAACGTGAACGGGGCGAGCAGGGCGAATCCGGCGTTCGCCTCCCCGCCCTCGGCGAGAAGCCACACCCAGACGGCGACGCCGGCCACGGCCATCCCCGGAAATATCAGCGTGCCCGCTGAGGCCGGCCATCTCGCTGATCCCCAGACGGCGACCGCGGCCATGACGATCGCTGCCGCGGTGAACACCGGCGACGTGCGCGGGCCGGGCAGGCTGCCGAAGACGCCCACCGATGCCATCACCGCGACGGTGACGACCCAGACGGCGCGCATGAACTGCGGGTACACGCGCAGCACGCGAACGGCGCTCGCGCTGGGAGTCGGCCGTTCGCCAGATTTCACCTCTCCAGTGTCTCGTGAACGCTCGCGCAACGGAACGCGTGCCGCCGAGCATGTGACAGCTGTCATCCCATGACCTGATCGCTGTCATGCGGGCGCGTGATCCAGGGCACTATGGCGCAGGTGGTTTCTTCCGCACGATGGGGACATGAGCGATCCCGCCGCGGTCCCGATCCACGTCGACCGGCTCACCTGCCGATATGGCGAGTTCACCGCGGTCGACGATGTGACCTTCACCGTCGAGCGCGGCGAGATCTATGCCCTTCTCGGCACGAACGGCGCCGGGAAGACGACAACGCTGGAGGCGCTGGAAGGGCATCGGGTCCCGAGTTCCGGAAGCGTGCGCGTGCTCGCCGCGAGCCCCACCGATCGGGCTCGGGTCAGGCCGCGAATGGGAGTGATGCTGCAGGAATCCGGCTTCGCCGCCGAGCTGACGGCAGAGGAGAGCGTCGATCTGGTCGGCGCGATCTCCGGCCGCACGGACGACAGTGCGAGGCTGCTGGATCGGGTGGGCCTCGCTGGCAAGCGCCGCACGCGCGTGGCGCAGCTGTCCGGAGGCGAGCGCCGCCGACTCGACTTCGCGACGGCGATCTACGGCAGCCCTGAGCTGGTCTTCCTCGACGAGCCGACGACCGCGTTGGATCCAGCCGCACGCGACCGCCTCTGGGAGGTCGTGACGCAGCTGCGTGACACGGGCACGACGATCCTGATGACGACCCACTACCTCGAGGAGGCCGAGCGATACGCGGATCGTATCGGCCTGATGCACGCCGGCCGCCTCCAGCACGAAGGCACGCTCGCGGAGCTGGTCGCCGCATTCCCCGCGCACATCGAGTTTCGCGCTCAGACCGGCGACCGGGCGCTCCCAGGCCCTTTCGAGCGAAACGACACGGACAGGTTCTCCGCTCAGACGCGGTCGCCGCAGGAAGACATGCTCCGGCTCTTGCGGTGGGCAGAGGCCGAAGGAGTCGGACTTGACGGCCTTCGTTGCACGCCCTCGAGCCTGACGGAGATCTTCCGCGGCCTGGACCGCCAACCCGGATCCGTGACGCGCGAGGAGGCGAGGCGCTGATGGTTCCCATTGCTCAGGCCGAGTTGAGGATGTTGTGGCGCAACAAGGTCGTTGCCGCGTGCGCGATCCTCATGCCGCTCGCCTTCGCCGTCCTGCTGATCGTCATGCGCGACAGGTTCGGCGGCGAAGGGGGCACGATCGCCGCACTCCAGATCATCGTCATGGCGGGTTTCGGGGTCTACATCACCGCCACGACCACGCTGGCCGCCCGACGACAGACCCTCCTCCTCAAGCGCCTGCGCAGCACGGCGATCACGGATGGGGCGATCCTCGGCGGGCTGCTCCTGCCCGTCATCACGCTCAACGTCGTGCAGCTCCTGATCGTCCTCACGGCCGTGGTCGCCACGGGCGAGTTCCCCGCGAACGGCTGGCTCGTGGCCCTCCACGTGGCCGTCGTCGAGTTAATGTTCCTGGCTCTCGCGCTGGCGACCTGGGGACTGACGAGCACGCCGGAGCAAGCGCAGATCACCACGATGCCGGTGTTCATACTCGCCCTCGGCACCGCGATGTGGATCACGCTGACAGGTTCGGGCAGCCAACTAGCCGTACAGCGGGCACTTCCCGGCGGAGCGTCGGTCGAAGCGATCGTCGGCGCATGGTCCGGCACCGTTCCCGGGATTCAGGGGCTCCTGCTCACGCTGCCGACGCTTGCCTGGGCCCTTGCCGGGCTCCTCGCCGCCATCCGGCTGTTCCGCTGGGAACCGCGCCACTAAGCCGAACCAGAAACGACAGACAAGGGAGGCCGCACGTGTCCATCGCCACTCCTCAGGCGCGCAGCTACGCCTCATACGGCGCCCAGTTCAGCGGGTGCTGCGACGTGATCTTCCCCAGGGACATGGTCACCGATGCCGAGACCAGCTGGCTGCGTACAGTCTTGCCGGCTCGCGGGCGACGCGTCGTGGAGTTGGGGGTAGGAAATGGCCGAGTTGCGTTGCCGCTGGCTGCCGCCTTCGCTGCTGACAGGACGCCGGTGGAATACATCGGCATCGACATCTCCGCGGAGATGCTGCACGGTCTTGCGCACCACGACGTCGACGGTCTCGTCACGCCGCTACGGCTCGATATCGCCTCCGACGACTATCCACCCGATGCCGACGCGATCTTGTGCGTCTGCGGCACGATCTCGATGCTCACCGATTGTTCCGCGCAACAAGGAGTCTTCGATCGAGCGTTCGCGGCGCTTCGAGAAGGCGGAGTCTTTGTCGTCGAAACGCACAATGCCGAGCTCGTACGACAGATGCACCCCCATCCTCACCGTTCCTGGGCGGTGGCACTGCCCGGTGAGCGTCGCATGCTGGCAACGTTCTCCGATCTCATCGATGGGCACAACTGGCAGCTGGAGCATTGCCTGATCGACAACGGCTCCGCGACCTTCTTGCACGAGGACAGCCGCGTCACCACCCTCGCGGAGCTGGACGCTTATGCGCGCAACGCCGGCCTGCTGCCGATACGCCACTCTGGCGGTCTGAACGGTGACGAGATCACCTCTGCAACCCCGACCGTCACCGCCCTCTACGAGAAGCCCGGCGTCACGGCAACGGCCTGACGAGCACGTCAACCCGACCGAGGATAGGAGAACGACGATGCGTCTCACCCCAGCCAGGCTGATCGAGAGGATCGAGACGCGTCACGGGTCCCTGGCAGCAACGGAACGACTCGCGGCGATCGTGAACGGGTGGGCGAGCCTGGAGCATCTCGCCAACCGCGACAACCGCATGCCGGGAGGCTTCAACGACTGGGAAGTCGTGCAAGACTCCGGCTTTTCGCGACGCCCGGCGATCAAGCAACTGCGTAGTTTCGTCGCACGGCCCGCGATCGTCACCGCCTTGCATGGAGTGCGCGTCGCCGCGTCGGTGGTGCTGATCCTGCCGGTGCGGAACCCAGTACTTCGCGGCGTCGTTGGCGCGAGCAGCGCAACTGCGGGTGTCTTGCTCGCTCCGCTGCACCAGAACGGCGGGGACGGATCAGATCAGGTCGGCACCTTCACGCAAGCCCTTACTGCGGCAGCGCGGCTGTCACGATCGGATCGTGTCACCGACGTGATCCTGTGGGCCACATCGGCGCAGACGACACTGGCGTACCTTGCCTCGGGGTGGGTGAAGCTGCTCGGCAAGCCCTGGCGCGAAGGCACCGCTATCAAGGGCGTCATGCGCACCCGGACCTACGGAGCAGAGCCCCTGTTCCGTATCCTCCAGAAACATCCTGAGCTTGGCCGTCTGGCCGAGGTCGGCACGCTCGTCATCGAGTGCGCCTACCCCATCGTGTACGCACTCAACGGGAAAGCACGCGTGGTCTACCTCGGGGGCGTGGCGGCGCTTCACACCGGGATCGCGGTCGTGATGGGCCTCGGCCGATTCTTGCCGGCTTTCCTCTCGCTCCAACCGCCTGTTCTCTACACCGCGACCAAGAACCCGGGCCGCGACAACACCTTTCCGCGAGTGCTGGCGGGAGCGACTGCGATAGCGGCAGCCGGGATGGGCGCGACGCAGGCTGTCATCTCGCGACGCGCCCGGCGCCTTCGCGGTCGCCAGCAGACCTTCACGACATCCCGAGGCGCTCAGCTCGCCGTCGAGTATCGCCCCAGTCGCAATCGCCAATCACCGTTGCTCGTCTTCGAGAACTCGCTGGTCGCCGTCCAGGAATACTGGCAACCGATCCTGTCGAAGCTGGAGATCGATGCGGCCACGCTCACCTATGACCGCCCCGGCTACGGCGCCAGCATCCCAGCTCCCGGCAGCCGTTCGCTCGAATCCCATGCAGCGGATCTCGACGACCTCATCCGCAACTTCAGCCAAGATCGTGAGGTCTGGCTTATTGGCCATTCCCTCGGCGGATATCTGATACGCAAAGCCGCCCCTCAGCTGACAACAAAGATCGCCGGCCTGATTCTCCTTGATCCCACCACGGCGACCATGACCAGCACTGAGGATGCTGAGGCCGACCGAGAAGCGATGTCGTCGCTCACCGAAGGCTTCCCGCTGATGGAACTCTCGCTACGCGGCGGCGGCGCACTCCTGCTCAATCCCCAAGTGTGGTCGATCCCCGCCGATCCGGCCGCTTCGCATCGGGTGTCCAGTGTCTACCGGGACCATCGCATCTGGCGTGCCGGCCGCGAGGAATGGGATGCCGCGGTTCGGGAGATCATCAACGAGCGAGTTGACCAGGCGACTACCGTCGCGCCGCTGGAGGTGCCCACGCTCGTGATCACCGCCAGCACGAGCGTGTCGCTGCATCCGGTTTCGGCTGACACGCACCGGGCGTTGGCGGCGCAGGTCCCTGAAGGCAGGCATCTCGTCGTGCGCGCCACGCATGACGGCATGCTCACCGACCCGCGCTCGGTGCCCGCCGTCGCCGCAGAGATCGACCGCTTCATCGCCACCCCTTCGGCAACACATGCCGACAGACTCCCCGGCGCCGGCTCGAGGGAGGTGGCGTGATGCGGAAGACCAGGCGGCTCCCCGTCGCAGCGATCACGACCGACGTCATCTCTGCGGCCTTGGCGATCTGGGTTCTGGCGACCGTGGCGGGCCAGCATCCGAATCACAACTTCGATCGCATCAGGATCTTTGACCGCGCCTCCGTCTTCCTACCGAACTGGCGGTTCTTCGCACCCATCCCTGCGTCGAAGGACGTTGTGCTCGTGCACAGAGTTCGACGCAGCGGAAACGTCTCTGACTGGGAGTACACGCACACCGCGCCGAGCCGCACCCTGCTTCACGTGTTCTGGTTCCCGCAGCGGCGGGTCGACAAGGGCGTCTTCGACGTCGTGGGCCGCTTTCTGCGCACCGTCGAGCGCATCGGAACGGGATATGAGAGCAGCGCCGAATATCGGCTGCTGCGCAACTTCGTCAAGCGCCGTGTCCAAGAGCTGAACCCCGACGCGAACGACCTCGACTCCTTCCAGTTCGCCATCATCCGCGAAGCCGGCTACGAAAGCGAGCCCGTTGAAGAGATCTTCGTCTCCAGAAAGGAAGACCTGCGCGACGAGCAAGTCGCTGCACGGCCTGACTGAAGGAACGAGGAACCGGTCTTGGCACTCGCCCGGACCGAACCCTATCCAAGTAAGAGAAAGGCACCGCAATGTCGGAAACCAGTTTCACCACATCCGCGAGCTTCGACAGCCAGGAGGGCTGCCTCCGCACCGAGGCATCAGCCCTCGGCGCCACCCCGCTGGTCGCCGCAGTGGCCACGTTCATCGCCGGCTACACCTACGCACAGGCCAACGGCTGATCGGCCACCCGCCGCTGAAACCACGAAGGAGTACGCCGACAATGAGCCCGAAGGCGACAATGAGCCGCGCTGAGGCCGTCCTCCTGGCTGTCGTGCCGATCGCTGCGGTCGGCGCCGTCCTCATCGCCACTCTGATCGGCGCAGACCTCGGTGTCGCCCTCATCTTGGTCGTCGCGATCGTCGGCATCGGAGCGGCCTTGTGGGGATCTGTGCGTTCACGCCGCCCCGATGGTCGCGACGAGAGTCGCGAGAAGTAGCCGGAGCAAAGAGGAAATCCTGTTGAAGAAAGGAGGGAAACCATGCTGGACACTGCCGTATTCACGGACGCACCGTTCGACACCGAATTCGGAACTGTCAAAGCGACCAACGCGGCGCTCGCGGCAACGCCCCTGGCCGCGCTTGCGGCCACCGCGGTACTCGCTGCAGCCGTCGCCGCTTACGCGGTCGAAGAGACAGTCGGCAACTGACCACCCGTCATGACTCTCAGAAAGGAGTGCCATGCTCAAGCTCGAACTACTCCCAAGAGAACCGTTCGATCTGGCCGAAGGCAGCACGGTTGGCGACATGCGCCCACTCGCAGCAACGCCCGCCGCAGTCGCGTTCACAAGCGCACTCGTGGCCGCCGCGCTCGCCGGCGCCCAGGTCGGCGACATGGTCGACTGACCACGCGAATCCCCGCCGTGTCACTCTGGCTTACCGGAAGTGACGCGGCGGGGATTCTCGGTCAGCTTGGCCTCGAGCGCGGTCTCCAACATCCGCTTCGTCAACCCGTCCAGCAGACCACCCGGCCAGACCAGGTTGACGTACCTTCTCCGTCGCTTCGGTGAGCAGCTGCTCGGCGATCCGTTGCTGATCGATGATCTCCCCGGTCACGAGATCGCCGTGCCTGCTCGGACTCCGGAGGTGAGCCGCTTTCCGACATCGGCCTACCTCACCCGTTCACAACCTCCCGGGGAAGTACACCTAGAGGCGATGACCGCCGCGCCCGGGAGACCGAGCCGCTCAGAGGCCGGGGGCGAGCACCAGGGTGAGTCCGCTTGTGCGCACCGACGCGGAGACCGCCTGCGCGTCCTGGCCGGCGGGGCACGCGCGCACTTGCGTCCTCGCGGCCTCGCCGGGGAAATATCCGACGGCGTCGTCCTACGCCGACGCCGTCACCTGGTCGCTGCCCACTTGCAGCCCTCGCGTGGGCTCAGATCGGCAAGGTCATCTCACCCTCGATCGCGATCGGAGCCGGATGCACCAGCACCCCGACGCCCACCCCGCCGCGACCGGCGCCGCAGCAGGGGCACGGGCACCCGCCGCCCATGGCAGCACTGGCGACATCCTCGACGCAGACACCGCGCAGGCATTCAACGCCGCCGTCCGCACGGCCTTCGAGCTCGGCGAGGGGACCGTCAGCTTCGGCATCCGTCCCGGACACGCCTCGGTCGTGTCTCCCCTATGTGAGGTGAGGCTCGAAGGATGTTGGCTAGGTGAGGTCGACGGGTTCGCGGTATCGGGTGCTCACGGACGAGCAGTGGGAGCGGATCGAACCGTTGCTGGCCTCGAACTCTGGGCGGCGCGGTCAACCGTCGGCGAGCATCGGCGGGTCGTGGAGGGCATCACCTACCGGTTCCGGACCGGGATCCCGTGGCGTGATCAGCCTCGCGATCACCTACCGCGCCGAAGTTACGCCCTTGCAGCATCCTCACCTGGGTTCGGCTACTGGAAGATGCACCCTAATAGAAATCGACGGCTGACTCGCCCCGGCGTGTCCGGAGGCGATTCTGGTTTTCACGACATCTCTCATCTCGCGACGAAGGTTTGCCGCTCGATTGCGAGCTGAGGTTGGTAGCGCCTGTGCCGATAGTGGGCTGTTACAGGAGTGGGACTGCCTCATCCTCACCTGGCAGCGCCTATTGGGAGACACGCCCTGATATGGGCGTGGGTTTGTCAAGTGTGCAGGGGTGAGCGGACGCCGTGCCCGTCGGCTTCGGCGTCCGCTCGTTCCGGTCGTGTCCG
>NZ_JAJJIB010000029.1:0-11735 GCF_020905435.1 Microbacterium sp. F2E
GATCATCAAGGACAGGGGGCAGCAATCATGCCGGGCCCGGCAGGCCGTCACCGCCCAGCATCCTCCGCCAGACGGTCACGAAGAAAGTAACGGGGCATGGCGGCCACGCTAACGAGCGCATTTATGCGTTCCTATAGAAAGCCCGCACAATCCGCCGGGTGTTCGCCGGGGCGGTTCGTCCGCCGGATCGCCGTCGTCGGTCGTCGGCGCTCAGTCGTCGAGGGGTGCGACGTCGACCGAGACGCGCAGCGTGGAGCGCTTCGCCTTCGTGAAGATGATGCCCTTCACCGGCGAGACGTCGCCGTAGTCGCGGCCCCAGGCGACGGTGACGTAGCGGTCGTCGGCCCACTGGTCGTTCGTCGGGTCGATCGCGAGCCACTGGCCGCCGGCCGAGCCCTCACCGCCGGCACCGCCCGACCCCTCAGCGCCTGATCCCTCATCGCCCGAGCCCCCAGCGCCCGAGCCCTCAGCGCCCCGGGAACCCCCGTCGACACCGCCCTCCCCGACCGGCGGCAGCCACACGGCCAGCCACGCGTGCGAGGCATCCGCTCCGAAGACGCGCTCTTTGCCGGGCGCCGGACGCGTCGCGAGGTACCCCGACACGTACCGTGCGGCGACGCCGTGCGAGCGCAGGCAGGCGAGGGCGATGTGGGCGAAGTCCTGGCACACCCCCGCGCGGGCCTGCATCGCGTCGGCGACCGTGCTCGTGACCGTCGTCGCGGTCTTGTCGTAGTCGAAGTCGCGGAAGATGCGCCGCATCAGGTCGGTCGCCGCCTCGCCGAGCGGGCGGCCGGGCGTCAGTGACTGCGCGCCGTAGGCGACCGCCTCGGGCGCGTGGCGGGCGCGCGCCGATTCGAGCGCGTACTCGGTCGCCGCCCAGGCGCCGGGAACCTCGGGGTGCACGAGCGGGCGCGCGCGCTCCCACGGCTGCGCCAGCGCGTCCGGGTCGTAGGCGGGCACGTCGACGACGACGTCGCTCGACGCCGTGATCGTGAGCTCGGAATGCGGGTCGGTGAGGTGGAAGTAGGTCGACGAGTTGCCGAAGTAGTCGCGGTCGGCGGCGAGGTCGCCGGGCATGGGGTCGACGACCACATCGGATGCCTCGAGCCGCTGCCACGGCAGGTCGCGCGGCACCAGGTGGAACTGCCCCACGCTGTCCTGCACCGGCTTCGCGTAGCTGTAGGCGGTGCGGTGCCACACCCGGTAGCGGCGGGTCATGCGCGCCCCTCCATCACTTCGATGAGCGAGAGCTCCGACAGCGGCACCGCGGGCGGACCGCTCTCGAAGTGCAGGTGCCGCACGGCGTCGGAGAGTCGCTCGAGCTGCTCGGTCACGTGCGCGAGGTAGTCGACGAGCGCCTCGCGCCGGGCGGTGCCGCCGACAGGGCCGCCGCCGGAAGCCGCGCCCGACGCGGCGCTGACCGCGGCGAGCGCGGTGACGTCGAGGGCGGCCACCTCGGTGTCGAGGTGGTCAAGCAGCCGCTCGGCGCGACTCGAGCCGGTCGAGGCGGGCATGGCCGCGAGGTGGGTGCGCAGCTCGGCGAGCGCGAACGTGAGCGAGCGCGGGTTGCTGCCGTCGAGGAGCAGCAGATCGAGCACGTCGGCGGCGCGCACCGACCCGCGGTAGCGGCGCCGGTAGGTGACGACGCTCTCGGATGCCAGGAGCACCGCCTCAAGCACGTCGCGCGTCGTGCGGGCGTCGTGCCGCTCGGCGAGACCGGCGGTGAGCAGTTCGCACAGCTGCAGTCCGCGCTCGAGGTAGCGGCCCGCCTCGATCATGTGCCAGCCGGTGTCGCGGATCATGTTCGCCGTGACGCCGTAGAGCGAGAGCATCGCGGCCAGCATCCTGCCGCCCGACTCGGCCGTGCGGTGCGGGTGCGCCGAACTGCGGAGGGCACGGGTCGCGCGGTCGATGTTCGCGAACACCCGCCACGTGTCGCCGGAGAGCTGGTCGCGCACCCCTTCCATCGCCTCGCGCAGCCGCGCGATCGAGTGGGCGGCGGAGCCGGGGCGGGCGGCGTCGAGCAGCAGCGAGCGGAGCTCGGCCTCCGGGTCGAGGGAGCGCATGCCCGCGAGGCGCGCGAGCGCGTCGAGCAGCACGCGCGGCGGCTCGGCGAGCGCGCCGGCGGTGTAGGCTCCGGGCTGGTCGAGCTCGGCCTGGGCGGCCAGCAGCAGCCGCAGCAGGTCTTCGGTGCGTTCGGCGTAGCGACCGGTCCAGAACATGTCGGCGTGGGCGCGGGGCGCGAGCGGCGGGATCGTCCGGGCCGACGAGCCGGCGGGCAGCGGCGAGGTCTCGCCGAGGTTCTGGTCGGGGTCGGCCTCCGAGGCCTTCAGCACCCAGACGTCCTTCGTGCGGGGCAGGGCGTCGGCGTTCTCGCGCACGGTCGCGAGCCCCCCGACCAGCGGCCGATAGGTCGAGCCGTAGCGCAGCGCGAACGCGCGCAGTGTCACCGGCTGCGCGGCGGCCCGCCCGGTCCGCGGCGTCGCGCTCTGCCCGGCGCCGCGGCCGGCACCCTGACCGAGGCGCGCGGGCGACCACACCGGCGTCTGCGACAGCGGCAGGTGGTCCTGCCCGACGTAGCGGTGCGGGGTCGCCCGGATGCGCGCGGCGAGCTCTGCCGGAGAGAGGTGCTCCAGCACCTTCCGCGGCTCGTCGATCGTGCGCACGATCAGCGTGGGGTCGCCCGCGTCGAGGCGGGCGAGGACGAGCTCACGGGATGCCTCGTCACCGCACCACCACGTGGGCACCGAGGGCAGCCGCAGCTGCTCGCCCAGCAGCGCCTCGCACGCCGCCGCGAGGTAGGGCATGAGCGCCGGGTTCTCGAGCACTCCGGCGCCGAGTCCGTTGACGAGCCGCACTCTGCCGCGGCGCACCGCCTCGGTGAGGCCCGCGACGCCGAGCCGAGAGTCGCCGCGCAGTTCGAGCGGGTCGCACCACGCGGCATCCACGCGGCGGATGATCACGTCGATGCGGTCCGTCGGCCGCCGCGCGGGCCAGCCGGCGGGCTTCATCCACACGAACCCGTCGCGTACGACGAGGTCGCTGCCCTGCACGAGCGGGAACCCGAGCGCGTTGGCGAGGAACGCCTGGTCGAACGCGGTCTCGCTGAGGGTGCCGGGGGAGAGGATCACGACGCGGGCGTCATCGACCGAGCCGAGCGTCGACGAGAGCAGCGCCGCGCGCAGTGCCGCGAAGTACGGGTCGAGGTGGTGGAGGCTGCTCTCCTGGAAGAGGTCGGGCATGACCTGCGAGATCACGCGCCGGTTCTCTGCGGCGAAGCCCAGCCCCGACGGCGCCTGCACGCGGTCGGCGAGGGCGTGCCATTCGCCGTCGGCGTCGCGCCCGAGATCGACCGCCGACAGCAGCAGCGGCTGCGGATCGACGGCGCTGCGACGGGCGAGCGGGCGCAGGTACCCGGAGTGACCGACGACAACCGCCGCCGGCACGATCCCCTCGCGCAGCAGACGGCGCTCGCCGTACAGGTCGACGAGGATCGCGTTGAGCAGTTCGGCGCGCTGCGCGAGCGCGACCTCGAGGGGTGCCCAGGCCGCCGCGTCGAGCACGAGCGGCACGGGGTCGAGCTGCCACGGCTGGGCACCCGCGTCGGGCCGGGCGTAGGAGACGCCGTCGTCGGCGAGGAAGCGCACGATCTCGCCGTCGACGCGGTGCAGATCGTCGGCGCTCAGCGCGAGCGCGTGCGCGGCGAGCGCCTTCCAGCCCGGCCGGAACGACCCGTCGGTCTCGACGACCTCGTCGTAGCGCGCCGGTTCGCCCGCTCCGGCGAGGGGCAGCGTCGGCTGCGACACGGTCGCGGCATAGTCGCGTAGCACACTCACGTCGGTCACCTCCCGTCGCACCGGTTTCGCGGGCGCCGGCGGCCAGCATCCCCAGGTGACCAGCGTAGGGGGCGTGGATGCCGGTGCGGCGCATCCGATCGGCAATACAGTGGGGTCGTGTCCGCCGTCACCGTCCGTCCCGCCCGCACGTCGGATGTGCGTGGCATCCTCGCCCTGCTGCAGCCGTGGGTGGAGCGCCGGATCCTGCTCGGCAAAGACGTCGTCACCGTCTACGAGGCGGTGCAGGAGTTCGTCGTCGCGGAGGTCGACGGCATCCTCGTCGGGTGCGGCGCGCTGCACGTGATGTGGGAGGACCTGGGTGAGATCCGCACGCTCATCGTCGCGGACGCCTGGCTGCACCACGGCGTCGGCGGCGCGATCGTCGACCGGCTGCAGCTCAACGCCCGCAAGCTCGGGCTCTCGCGCCTGTTCTGCCTGACGTTC
The DNA here is from genome assembly GCF_020905435.1 of Microbacterium sp. F2E. NCBI lineage: Bacteria > Bacillati > Actinomycetota > Actinomycetes > Micrococcales > Microbacteriaceae > Microbacterium > Microbacterium sp. F2E. Next base: position 4,281 of record NZ_JAJJIB010000029.1, read on the forward strand.
GAGGTCGACTTCTTCACGCGACGCGGATTCGCGCCGATCGGCGAGCACATCGTCGACCCCGACGTGTACTCGCAGCTGCTGCGCAGCCCCGACGAGGGCGTCGCGGAGTTCCTCGACCTCGCGCACGTCAAGCCGAACACGCTCGGCAACACCCGCATGCTCAAGGAGCTGTGAGCAGTGGGCTGCGGCTTAGCCTGGATGGGTGAGCACTCCCACCCGGCGCCGCCCCTCGCCGGCCGTCTACCGCCGGCGTCGCCTCGTGGCGCTGCTGCTCGCGGTGATCGTGGTCGGCGGCATCGTGGCGCTGGTGCTCGCGCTGTGGCAGCCGTGGCGGGATGCGCCGGTGTCGCAGCCGACGCCCTCGGTCTCGACGACGGCCGCCACGCCCGGTGCGGCGACGCCCGCCGAGAGCACACCGGCAGTGGATGCCTCCGACACGCCCGCCGCTGAGGAACCGGACCCCGGGGCATCCGGCACCGCCCCGGCGATCGCGGCGTGCTCGACGTCGGACATCACGGTGCTCGCCGTCACCGACAAAGACGTCTACGCCGCCGGCGAGCAGCCGCAGCTGTCGATCACACTGTCGAACAACGCGGCGACGCCGTGTCTGATCAACGTGGGCACCGCGACGCAGTCGTTCGTGATCACGAGCGGCTCCGATACGTGGTGGCGCTCGACCGACTGCCAGAGCGAGTCGAGCGATCAGGTGGTGCAGCTCGCCGCCGGCCAGACGGTCTCGAGCGTCACGCCGGTGGTGTGGGATCGCACCCGCTCGTCGGTCGACTCGTGCGGGTCGTCGCGTCCGCAGGCGCCGGCGGGGTACTTCCACCTGCAGGTCTCGATCGGGGGCATCGAGGCCGCCGACACCCGCATGTTCGAGCTGCGCTGATCGTTGATATGGGCGTATTGCTCGTCTGAGAGAACTCTCATCCTCTGAACTACCTGCCAGGGTGCCGATGCGGCGGAGAGATGCGTACCCTTGAGTACAGCTCCTGCGGTGCGTCCCCGTCGTCCCCAGCTTCGGTTTCGACGCCAACCCCAGTGGTCTCGATATTTTGGATACTGCGCCGCAGTGAGCTTTGGCCCTCTCGATTCTCCCAGTCCCCAATGGGGGGATCGAGAGGGCCCCCCTTTTCCCCAGCCCCGAGTGCTCTCGTAGTCTGGGACCATGGCCGGCAAGAAGCGCGCGCAGGCGCCCCTGGAGTTCCGCAACCCGCAGCTGGCCGACGCCCTGCAGACGCAGGACATGGCTGCGCTCGCGTTCGCGCTGCGGCACGGGCCGACCGTGGTGCCGCTGATGCGTGCCGGTCAGCGCGATGATCCACGAGACAGCGGCGAGGTGTGGACCTACCGCGACCGGAACACCGGCGACGTCGCGCTGCTGCTGTTCAGCGACGCCGCGAACAAGCCGGCGGAGCTCCCGGCCGCCGTCGGACTGCAGTCGCCGGCGTGGTTGCGCGCCTTTCTCGCGGCGCACGCCGACGAGATCACGACGGTCTTCTTCGACATCGCCGGTCCGCACGCCATGCAGGCCGCTCCCGCCGACGTGATCGCCGCGCTCGACGCCTGACGGCCGCGTCTCGACGGCGGACGGCCGCTCAGAACCCGGGTTCGTCGCCGCGTTCGACCGGATGCAGCCGCGGCAGATCGCGGAGGGCGCTGCGCAGGTCGGGCGAGGCGGTGTCGACGATCGTGCGGTAGCCGAGCCGGGTCGCCTCCGCGCGCCGCTGCTCGTGCTGCGTGACGGCGCGCACCTCGCCGGCGAGGCTCAGCTCGCCGATCGCGACGAGCTTCGCCGGGTTCGGCCGGTTCGAGACCGCGCTCGCGACGGCGAGGGCGATCGCGAGATCGGCGGCGGGCTCGGTGAGGCGCACCCCGCCGACGGTTGAGACGTAGACATCCTGGTCGGAGAGGCGGAGCCCCGCGCGCTTCTCGAGCACCGCGAGCACCATCGCGACCCGCGCCCCGTCGACACCGCTGACGATCCGCCGCGGATTCGGGCCCGAGCCGGGCAGGGTGAGCGCCTGCACTTCGACCGGCAGTGCGCGGCGGCCCTCGAGGGCGATCGTGACGCAGGTGCCCGGTTCGCGTGAGCCGTGGCCGAGGAAGAGGGCGCTCGGGTCGGGCACCTCGGCGATGCCGTGCTGGGTCTGCTCGAAGCAGCCGACCTCGTCGGTGGCGCCGAAACGGTTCTTCAGCGCGCGCACGAACCGCAGCGCGGTCTGCCGGTCGCCCTCGAAGTGGCAGACGACGTCGACGAGGTGCTCGAGGATGCGCGGCCCCGCGACCTGGCCGTCTTTCGTGACGTGCCCGACGAGGATGACCGGCAGCCCACGATCTTTCGCGACGCGGATGAGCGTGGATGCCACTTCGCGCACCTGACTCGGATGCCCGGCCGCGCCGTCGATGAGCCCCGACGAGACCGTCTGCACCGAGTCGACGATGAGGAGGCCAGGTGTCGTCTCGTCGACGTGGCCGAGGATCGTGGCCAGGTCGGTCTCGGCTGCGAGGTAGAGCTCGTCGTGCAGGGAACCGGTGCGCTCGGCTCGGAGCCGCACCTGGGCGAGCGACTCCTCGGCGCTGACGTAGAGCACGCGCCCGCCGGCGGCGGCAGTGCGCGCGGCGACCTCGAGCAGCAGGGTGGACTTTCCGACGCCGGGCTCGCCGGAGAGCAGGATCGCGGCGCCCGGCACGATGCCGCCGCCCAGCACACGGTCGAACTCGCCGATGCCCGACGTGCGCCGCGGGGTCTCGCGGGTGTCGATCTCGGTGATCGGGCGTGCGGAGCGGCTCGGCGCGAGGGGCGTCACCGCGGGGGAGGCGATGCCGGTGGACGTCGCCGCCTCGACGACAGTGCCCCACTGCTGACATTCACCGCAGCGACCGACCCACTTGGCGCTCGTCCACCCGCACTCCGTGCAGCGATAGGCCAGCGTGCTCGCCGCGCGTTTGGATGCCATGGAACCAAGCTATCCGTGGCATCCGACACCGCCCCCGTGCGCGCCGCGCGCCCGCACCATCGATCGCGCCGCCCGCACCACAACTGCAAGGCGCAGCGCGCGACACGCCGCGGATCCTCGCCGCGCGGCGGCGCGTCGCCCGCGCGACCTTGCAGTGAGGGCGGACCCGGATCGGCGCAGGCGGGATCAGCAACGCCGCGAGGACAGCGCCGCCGGGGGAGCCGCTCGCGTCAGCGGATCGAGTCGGCGACCTGGCGCAGCGCCTCGGCGGAGCGGTGGAACAGCTCGAGCTCGTGCTCGGAGAACGAGGTCTCGCGGATCGGCACGGCGCCCGCCGCCGAGACGACGGACGGCACCGAGAGGGCCACGCCGCTCACCCCGTGGAAGTCTTCGAGCACGGTCGAGACGGGCATGACGGCGTGCTCGTCCTCGAGGATCGCCTCGACGATGCGCGCTCCCGACAGGCCGATCGCGTAATTCGTCGCGCCCTTGCCCTGGATGACCTTGTAGGCGGCGTCGCGCACGTCGATCGCGATCTGGTCGAGTTCGTCGACCGTGAACTTCGGCTGTCCGTCGAGGGGCTGCCAGTCGAGGATCGGCACCGAGCCGATGGTCGCGTGCGACCACAGCGGGAACTCGGTGTCGCCGTGCTCGCCGACGATGTAGGCGTGCACACTCGAGATCGAGACGCCGGCACGCTGACCGAGCTTCCAGCGCAGGCGCGACGTGTCGAGCACGGTGCCCGAGCTGAACACGCGCTCGCGCGGCAGCCCGCTGACCTCCTGCGCGACGACGGCCATCACGTCGGCGGGGTTGGTCACGATGACGAAGACCGCGTCGGGCGAGCGCTCGAGCAGCGACGGCACGAGAGAGCGCAGGATGCCGGCGTTGACGCCCGCCAGGTCGGTGCGGGTCTGCCCCGGCTTCTGCGCGGCGCCCGCGGTGATCACGATGACGTGCGAGTCGCTCGTGACGTCGAGGTCGGCGCCGCCGATGATGTCGCTCGTTCCGGTGAACTGCGAGCCGTGGGCGAGGTCGAGCACCTCGGCTTCGACGCGGGCGGCGGCGATGTCGTACAGCGCCACGTGGCGCGCCGACTCGCGGATGAGGGCGGCATAGGCGACGGACGAGCCCACCGCACCAGCGCCGACGACGGTCAGTTTCGAGTTCTCGATCGCGCTCATGCACCCAGTCTGGCAGTGCGCCCTGCGTCGTGCCACTGCCGTCGAGGGCTTGCGTCGTGGACGCCGCCACCACCGCCGTCGCTGCCGACACGGTGGGGGCATTGCCGGTGTCGGTGGGGCGCGCGAGCATGGAAGGGCATCCGTTCGAAGGCTCGGGCACATGCACGGCCTCGTCGACGTGCTGCCGTACGGGCGGCAGGAGGAGTGACAGGAGGTTCCCGACGGCTGGCCGCAGCATCCGACCTATGAGGGCGGGGCGACCTCGCAGGACATCGCCGCCGCGTACGGGCGTGCCCCGGCCGCCGCCGACCGCGAGGCCGGGCAGGAGAGCTAGCTAGACCGGCCGCGACGCAGCTACGGCCCGGTGGCCTCCGCGGTGGATGCCTCGCGCTCGCGCGGCGGGTTGCGGATGCCGAGCAGCGAGACGACGCCCCCGATGACGAGCAGGATCGCCGTCACCACGGCGGCGCGGTGGAAGCCGGCGAGGTCGAGCGCCCCGCCGGTGATGGCGCCGAGCGCCGCGATGGGCAGCAGCCCCGCGACGCGGGCGACGGCATTGTTGACGGCCGACGCGATGCCGGCCCGCTCCGAGTCGGCCGCCCCGAGGATCGCCGCGGTCAGGGGCGAGACCGTGAGCGCGAGCCCGAACCCGAACACGACCATCGCGGGGAACACCTGCCACCAGTAGTCGAAGTCGGCCGCGACGGTCAGCAGCAGCACGGCGCCGACGGCTATGATGAGCGGCCCGACGGTCATGAACAGGCGCGGCCCCCAGCGCCCGGCGAGCGCACCGGCGCGGGGGCTGAGCACGATCATGACGATCGTCGTCGGCAGGCTCGCGAGGCCCGCCAAGGTGGCGGTGAGGCTGGCGCCCTGCTGCAGGTAGACGGCGAGCACGAAACCGTTGAGGGCGAGCGCGGCGTAGACGAAGAAGGTGGCGAGGTTTCCGGCCGAGAAGGTGCGGCTGCGGAACAGGTCGAGCGGGAGGATCGGGTCGGCGACGTGGCGTTGTCGCCAGACGAAGGCGACGAGCAGGGCGAGGCCGCCGACCCCGGGCAGCCAGATCCACGGTGCCGACCAGCCGGCGTTCGGCTGTTCGATGAGCGCGAAGACCGCGCCGCCGAGGCCGAACGTGCACATGAGGGCGCCGACGATGTCGACACGGGCATCCGGTCGTCTCGTCTCGCGGTGGTCGAGGCGCGTCAAGAACCAGAGCGACACTGCGATCGGCAGCACGTTCAGCAGGAACGCCCATCGCCAGGAGAGGTGGTCGACGATGAGGCCGCCCAGGAGCGGGCCGACGATCATCGCCGCCATCGTCGAGGCGGTCCAGATGCCGATGGCGCGCGAGCGCAGGGGCTCGACCATCGTTGAGGTGATGAGGGCGAGCGAGCTCGGCACGAGGAAGGCGCCCGCCGCGCCCTGTGCGGCCCGGGCGATGACGAGGAAGACCGCGTCGGGGGTGAGTGCGACGGCGATGGATGCCACGCCGAAGGCGATGAGGCCGATGCGGAGGACGAGGATGCGGCCGAACGCGTCGCTGACCGCGCCGGCGACGAGGATGAGCGCGCTGAGCGTGATGAGGTAGGCGTCGACGGTCCACTGCTGCGTGACGAGCCCGCCGCCGAGGTCGCGCGCGATCGCGGGCAGGGCGACGTTCACGATCGTGGAGTCGAGGAACGCGACGAACGAGCCGAGGATCGCGATCGTCAGCACGAGGCGCTGCTGGCCAGTCATCCGTTCCGTCATCGCGCACCCCTCCGTGCGACACGCTACGCCGCCTCGGCGACATTAGGCTCGGGCCATGGCTTCTGTGCGCGGCGCCCACCTGGTCGGCAGCCTCACCTACCCCGACGCGGAGTCGGCGATGATCGCCGCCGCGGAGAACCTCGGCGGCCCGCTGCGGCGCATCCCCGACGGCGAGCCGGGCGACCGGTTCCACTGGATCATGTTCCAGCCCGACGTGCTCGCGCGGGCGGAGGGCATCGAGCGGGTGGGCGATGAGCCGATCATGATCGGGCACCTCGACGGGCGGCCGCTGCGCATCGCCGACGGGGTGGATGCCGCGGACATCCGTCTTCCCGAGCTCGGCTACGCGCGGGCGGCAGCGGAGTCGTACGAGGTCTTCACTCGGCTGCGCGCCGAGGGCGTGATCGCCCCCGGGACGCGCTTCCAGGTGGCGCTGCCGACGCCGACTGCGGTGATCGGCGCGTTCTTCTCGGGGGAGGACCGGCAGGCGATCGAGCCGGTGTATCGCGACCTGGTCTATCGCGAGCTCGACGGTGTGCTCGCGGCCGTGCCGCACCACGACCTCGCGATCCAGTGGGACTGCGCCGTCGAGTTCGCCGTCATCGAGACGCACGCCTACCCCGGCGGGTCGACGCCGTGGTGGACGGGCGACGTGTGGGAGGGGCTGGTGGCGCGGGCGGCCGACGCGATCGACCGTGTGCCGACCGACGTCGAAGTCGGCGTGCCCCTCTGCTACGGCGACGTCGGCGAGCGGCACTTCGTCGAACCGCGCGATGCCGCGAACCTCACGCGTTTCGCGAACGAGCTGACGGATGCCACCACCCGCCCGATCACGTGGATCCACCTACCGGTGCCGATCGAGCGCGACGATGACGCGTACTTCGCCCCGCTCGAGCAGTTGGCGATCGGCGACGCGGAGCTGTATCTGGGTCTCGTGCACCGCGAGGACGGCGTCGACGGCGCCCGGCGCAGGATCGAGACCGCGGCCCGCCACGTCGAGGCTTTCGGTGCGGCGACCGAGTGCGGCATCGGCCGCGCGCCGCAGGATGCCACGGAAGACATCTTCCGCACGCACGTCGCCGTCGCAGCGCCCGCGTGAGCCGGTTCGCGGCACCCGCCGCCGTGTCGTAAGATAGATGACGGTGACGTGTCCGAGCGGCCGAAGGTGCAACTCTCGAAAAGTTGTGTAGGGTAACCCCCTACCGTGGGTTCAAATCCCACCGTCACCGCCAGCGTCGAAGCCCCGCGAACCCTTGGAAACACTGGGATCGCGGGGCTTCGCTCATTCCGCTAGCGCCGTTTTGAGAACCGTTTGAGAACGGGTGGTTCTCAGGCGTTCTCGGCCGGTGTGGTGGGCCGGGTCGTCAGCCTTTGCGAATCACACCGACGCGCGCACGTGCGACCTGCTGCGGGCGCGCGAGAGAGCATCAGCGACGTTGTCCAGATCGTCGTCGAAGAGGTCGGCATGGTGACGTCCCGCTGTGTGGTGGAGAATCTCGACATCGTGCGGGATCAGCTGTGTTGATTATGCCGCGTTGAGTTCCGGGATGGCCACCTCCTCG